>NZ_JBVJWD010000023.1:0-130725 GCF_055602785.1 Streptomyces sp. NPDC037301 | reverse complement strand
CACCGCAGGCCGCACCGAGAATTGCCAGATCGGGGTCTTCGCCGCCTACGCAACTGGCCGCGGCCACACGCTGGTCGACCGTGAGCTCTACCTGCCCAAGTCCTGGACCGACGACCGCGAACGCTGTCGGGCCGCCCGTGTCCCCGACGACCGCGCCTTCGCCACCAAGGGCGAACCGGCAAGGGCCATCATCCTGCGGGCCCTCGCCTCACCCCTGCCCGTCGGCTGGGTCACCGCGGACTCCGCCTACGGCCAGGACTCCCACTTCCGCCGCTTCCTCGAAGACCATCAGCTCTCCTACGTCGTGGCCGTGCCCAAGTCCCAGCAGGTCCACGGCCCGCGCATCGACCACCTCATCGGCCAGGCCCCGCCCGAAGCATGGCAGCGGCTGTCCGCAGGAAGCGGCGCGAAGGGCGAGCGCTTCTACGACTGGGCCGCAGCCCGCCTGCCGGCCGTGCGGGAGTTCGACGGCGACGAGCCCACCCGGCAACGCTGGATGCTGGCCCGCCGCAGCATCGCCAAGCCCGACGAGATCGCCTACTACCTTGCCAGCGCACCCCTGGAAGCAACCGTCGCCGACCTCGTCCGCATCGCCGGCTGCCGCTGGAAGGTCGAGGAATGCTTCCAGAGCGCGAAGAACGAGTGCGGCCTGGACCAGTACGAAGTCCGCCGTTACGTGGGTTGGTACCGGCACATCACACTCGCCATGCTCGCCCATGCCTTCCTCGCCGTCCTGGCCAGTCAGGAACGGGAAAAGGGGGCACCGAGCGGGACACACCCGACCTCGTGGACCTCACACCGGCCGAGATTCGACGTCTGTTGGCAGTTGGACCCCGCCGCCCTGCTCCGGACCGCGACCACGCCGTGACGTGGTCCCACTGGCGTCGCCGCCACCAAGCACGCGCCCGGCGTTGCCACTACATACGCCGCGGCCACACGTTCGCGGGACGGCCCAGCAAGGACCGCCCCACCCCCACTCCAGCCCGCTACACTCTCCACTCCCAAGCCGTTGACCAGCACGAATGAAGAAGTCCGGCTGGATTACTAAGACACCACTTCCTACCGCTAGTTGTCGTCGCCATGGCCCCTCGGCGAGCTCGAACATTTCCGCGCGGGTGTGAGGCGGGGCCGGGTCACTGCTGCCGATGGGCCGTGGCTCGTCGGCGTAGGGATGCTTGGCCCCGAGCGGTGCGGTGAGCTTTCGTGACGGCCTGGCGGTCGATAGTCAGGCTTCGCTGAAGCTACCGGCGTTGAGGCCTGACCGGGGCAGTGACGGAGGTCCCGGGCGTGATCCCTGACCGCGGGGGATTCGTCATGGTGTCCTGGAGTTGTTGCCGGTGCTTACGGTCGGTGCGTAGCTTTGACTTCGCTGCGGCGGTCCGGGGGCCGGCTTCGAGGGGCGCGATGTCCGCTGCACTCTTCTCCGCTTCGGTGTGGTGCTTTCCGGATCCTCGCGGGCTGTTGCGGGAAATGCCTACCGCTTCTGGTGTCCGCTCCTGATGCAGACCTCGCCCTGCTGTTGTGTGTTTGGATGCGGTCCTCGCTCCGCCGACAGCCTTACAGGTTGTTCACCATCTCGGTGCCGTACGTGTGCCAGAGGTAGCCGACACGCCAGGCAGCAGTGTCCCGGATCAGGACCCGGCCCCTCTCACCCTCGGGTGGATCGATGCTGCCGTTGTCGCTCTTGGTGAGAATGTCTCCGCCCGACATCCCGCCCGGACCTCCGTATCCAGACCGCCCCTGCCCGCTCGCCATGCCTGCCAGGCACCTCTCCGCAGGCTCCCCCCGTGTATTGGCTGACCCTTCATCGCTTGGTCGCCTGGCGGGGTTCGGCCCGGACATCGCGAGATTCGATATGTTTGTGATGGGCATGCCAATATCGATCGCGTGCCCCGGTCACGCGTCGACCAGGAGGATGCAGTGAAAATCAGAGCACGGATCCGCAAGATCTCGCTCGTCGGCGGCGGCGCCATCGTGCTGGTGGTCGCTGCTTCCGGCAGCGCTCTCGCTGCCCCGCCCATCGCCTTACCCGCGAACGCGGACGGACTGGAACAGACGTTCCAACCCGCGTACGACTACGACACGGATGGTTGCTACCCGACTCCCGCCATCGGCCCCGACGGGGCCATAGCCCCCGGCCTCAACACCACCGGGGCCGTCAACGGTCAGTGTCGTGACTCGTGGGACCTCGACAACACCAACGGATACGCCCGCTACAAGTGCAACAACGGCTGGTGCGCCATCATGTACGGGCTCTATTTCGAGAAGGATCAGGCCGTGGCCGGCAGCGGGCTCGGCGGGCACAGGCACGACTGGGAGCACGTCGTGGTGTGGGTACAGAACAACGAGGCCCGCTACGTATCCACCTCCGCCCACGGTAACTTCGACGTCTACGGCCGCGACCAGATCCGGTGGGACGGAACGCATCCCAAGATCGTCTACCACAAGGACGGCGTGAGCACCCACTGCTTCCGCCCGGCGAGTTCCAATGACGAGCCGCCGGAGAACCACTACCACGGGTGGCGGTTCCCCAGTCTGGTCGGCTGGAACGGCTTCCCCGCGGGCCTGCGGGACAAGCTGACTCAGGCCGACTTCGGCAGCGCCGTCTTTGGCCTCAAGGACGGCAATTTCAACTACCACCTCGAAAAGGCCAAGCCGGCCAACATCTCATTCGACCCCAACGCCTGACGGATCGGCGGGGCTGGGGGGCCTCTATGTTCTTCGTCAACTCTGGGGCGGCCGGTTTGAGGTGACTCGGTTGGGGTTGGTTCACGCGGCCAGCGTGATGTTTCTCGGCTCGCGTGCTTCGTAGAAAGTTCCGTCGCAGAGCATGGCGAACAGGACGCTGATGCGTTGGCGGGCGAGGCGGAGGAGCGCTTGGGTGTGGGTCTTTCCGCGGGCTCGTTGCTTGTCGTAGCAGGTCCGGGAGGTGGGGTCGGCGTTCATGCAGGCGAAGGCAGACAGGAACATGGTGCGCTTGAGCTGCCGGGTGCCACCTCGGGGTGCGTGTTCGCCGTGGATCGAGGTGCCCGATGACTTCGTTGTCGGGGCGAGTCCGGCGTAGGAGGCGAGGTGGGCGGCAGTGGGGAAGCTGGAGCCGTCGCCGACGGTGACCAGGAGGACGGCGGCGGTCCTGACGCCGACGCCGGGCATCGACGTCAGGACCCGGGAAAGAGGGTGCGCCTCCAGCAGGGTGCTGGGACTCCAGGGCCCGGCGTTGTTCCTGGACGGCCGCGAGTGAACGGGCCAGGGAGGGCGCGATGATGTCGAGGGTGCCGGTGCCGGGCACGGTCACGGTCTGCTCGTTCAGGGCGTCGAAGATGTCGTCGATCAGCCGTTGGGCCATGCGCGGGGCCTTGGGGCGGATGAGCTCGACGAGTCTGCGACGGCCGGCTTTGCGCAGGGCGGCCGGGGAGCCGTAACGCTCCAGGAGCCAGGTGACGGCCTGGTGGTCCAGGTGCGGTCCGAGGACGCGTTCCAGGCTGGGGTGGAACTGGGTGAGCAGGCCGCGGATCCGGTTGGACGTGCGGGTGGCCTCGGCCGCCAGGTCCTGGTCGAAGCCGGTGAGGACGGTCAGCTCGGCGGTGACCGCGTCGGTCAGTTCGAGGGTGCGCAGGGTGTGGGGCATGGTGCGGGCCGCGTCCGCGATGACCGCGGCGTCCTTCGCGTCGGTCTTGGCCTCGCCCGGGTAGAGGTCGGCGATCCGGCGCATGGCCGGGCCGGGCAGGTAGGCGACCTTGCAGTCCGCGTCCCGGGCCACGGCCAGCGGGAGAGCGCCGATGGAGGCGGGCTGGTCCACGATCACCAGGACGGTGCCGAACTTCGCGGTCAGCTTGTCGAACACGGCCCGCAGCCTGGGCTCGCTGTTGGGCAGCTGCTTGTCGAAGACTTTCTTTCCGGCCGGCGTGAGGCCGTGGCCGTGGTGGGCCGTCTTGCCGACGTCCAGGCCGAGGAGGACGCCCACGTAATCGGTGTCGAACATCGCACCCTTCCAGAGGAGTTGGCGGTGCCGGCCTTGGTGTCGGTGTCGTACGCGCGCATCCACGTTATGCAGACCTGCCGCCCGCGAGCTGTCCGGCATTGCGCCGGACCGGACGGTGGCCGGACCTCTCATCAGCGTCTCCGACGGCACCCCTCGGGCCCGGTGACACCCCCCAGGTCATGCCTTCCAATGCCGTTGCTTTTAGTGGTCGTGCTACCGGTAGTTCAGGGTGACAACGACCGGCGAACGACGGCTGCTGGCGGGTTCACCTGGGGCTTCGCTGGCGTAGCCGGTGATGCATGACCGGATCCTGCGAGGGCAGTCACGGGATCGTCGGCGGGGCAGCAGGTAGGCATGGGTGACGTGATCCATTTCAGGCGAAACCTTCAACAGCAGACGGCCTGCACGGGGGTCTGACAACGTTGGCATGGGCTGTGATCCGGCGGGGGTTCTGCCAAGAGTCACCACGATGTCCGGCTCGTAGAGGCTGGTTACACGGCACGAGCGGAGGCTGGGCTCGAGGCTGAGAGGTCTGCGGTGCGAACGGAGGGCTCCACAACACTCCGGAGCGAACCGGAAGAACTCATGGCCGATGGCGAGTCGCTTCGGAGTCGGTGCTTGTTGTTCCACAGGGGAGGCGTCCCGGCTGTCCCGCCGACGAACAGCCGTCGCCGACGCCTTCCATGCCGGCGAGCACCTGGCCCTCCAGGCCGGCGCCAGTACTGGCAGGGCCAGCACACTCGCGCATCTCGCCCACCGCACACCCCGCCGAGTCCGCTGCCTTGCCTGCAGCAGAGCCGTCGCCCAGGACGCCGCACCCCGCTTCCCGCGAAGCTCATCTGCAGAACCGTCCACGCCTGGTGAGCGACGCTACTTCTCGGACACCGCGTCGGCGCAGATCGGGTTCTCCTCCAGTGCCGCCGTGTCCAGGGCTGCTGTGAGTCGGTTGAGGCGGGCTCGCAGGTTGCTGATCTCCTCGAGGCCGAAGCCGGTTGCCGCGGCGATCCGGCGCGGCACGGCCAGCGCCCGCTCGCGCAGTGCCGTGCCCTCGTCCGTGAGGTGGATGTGCACCGACCGCTCGTCCTGGGCGCTGCGCTCGCGCCGTACCAGGCCCGCCGCCTCCAACCGCTTCAGCAGCGGTGACAGCGTGCCGGAGTCGAGCCGCAGGTGCTCTCCCAGCGTCTTCACCGGCAGCTCGCCGTACTCCCAGAGCGCCAGCATCACCAGGTACTGGGGATAGGTGAGCCCGAGGTCCTTGAGGAGTACGCGGTAGACGCTGCCGAAGGCGCGTGACGCGGCGTTCAAGGAAAAGCAGATCTGCTGGTCGAGGCGGAGGTAGTCCGCCTCGGACGGGGCCTTGGGCGTGGAGGTCATGGATCCAGCATAACCCTGCGCGCCATTGGATTGTGCACAATTTAATTGTGTGCTTTCCTGGAGTGGAAGCGGCCGGACAGCGCCGCTGGGACATGACTTTCGAGAGGAATCGCTTTCATGGAAGCGCTCTACACCGCCGTCGCCACCGCCACCCACGGCCGCGAGGGCCGCGCCGTCACCTCCGACGGCAAGCTGGATCTGCAGCTGGCCATCCCGGTGGAGATGGGTGGCAGCGGCCAGGGCACTAACCCGGAGCAGTTGTTCGCCGCCGGTTACGCCGCCTGCTTCGCCAGTGCCCTCGGCCTCGTCGGCCGTCAGGCCAAGATCGACGTCAGTGACGCCGCCGTGACCGGTGAGGTCGGCATCGGCAAGCAGGGTGAGGGTTTCGGTCTCGCGGTCACGCTGCGAGTGGAGCTTCCCGAGACCATCGACCAGGCCACCGGCCGCAAGCTGGTCGAGCAGGCTCACCAGGTCTGCCCCTACTCCAACGCGACCCGCGGCAACATCCCGGTCGAGCTCGTCATCGAGTAGCGATCCGGGTGGTGATGGGCCGGTGTCCGGCCTATCACCGCCTCCCCTGGAGCCAAGGCTCACTACCGGCGACGGCGAGACAACGCCGGGACTGGCACGCCGCCGCCCAGGGGAACCTCTTCAACCGCATGATCGGCCAGCTCCACCACTGCCTCCAGCAGCGGAAGCTGTTCGATGAGGACGCAGCCTTCCCTCACCGCACTCGCGGTCGCCGCTTGACAAGTTAGGGCCCTGAGGTGTCTCGCAGGGCAATACAACTAGAGCACCCGTCAACTTCAAGTGCTAACCCGCCAAGTGAGGCGCTCGGCCACAGTGGTTTTGACTTGGCGCGAGAGTTGGCCACTGAGCAGTTCAGTTGGCCGGCCGGGTGCTCAATGCTCAGTCCGACGCGCGACGTGCGACGTCTGTCTCCCTCGACGTGCCCTGCGGGCGTGACCTTCTTCCGGTTTGACCGTTAAGTCGATCATGATTACTCGACGCATGACTGCCGTTCTGAGCGCCTTCGCCGTAGGTGCCCTGCTTGCGCTATCCGTACCCAACGCCGCCCATGCAGCCGAGTGCGGGGTTCGCTCCGACGGCAGGCTGTACTGCGGTAATAAGGCAGGGGCGAAGGGATACGCCGACCGCTCCTACCGTTCCGCCACTCGCGGCACACTCGTCGGTACCTTCAGCTGGTTTCAGTGCTGGGGACATGGCGACCCTCACCCGGGAGGTAACGACATCTGGTACTGGACACAGCTCGACAACGGCGCGTGGGGCAATGTTCCGGCGGTGGACGTGAGCACGGGCCAGGACCCCGCTCCCGGTCTGCGTGAGTGCTGAGGCGTTGACGCCTCGCTCCATGCGGGCGTAGGGGCCTCGCAGCCCTGTACCCGCGTTTGAGGAATGACGACAAGCGTCTGAGCGGTTCAGTTGGCCGTTGTGGCCAAGTGAACCGCTCAGTCACAGTTGTTGTGACTGATTCCCAATTGTCGTTGTCAAGCAGTTGGCGTGTGGCGCAGCACAACCACGGCATGAGCGCTCCTAGCCACACCCAGACCCCCGGGTCTCCTGATCGTGCGCAGGACCGGAATCAACCCGCCAACAAGGTGAGGGGCGCACTCCAGTTGGCGGATGAGTACGCTAGTTGGCGAGTCTGAGCATCCGACAACTCGGCCTGGTTGAGCCAGGAGGCATGCGGCGGGGGCCAGTGCACGTGCCGGCGCGGGCGGCCAGCCATGTTTTGGTCTTCTTCGCGATGTGGGACGCGCCGTTGTCCAGCTCGACATGGACGGGGTGACGCGGATCGATGGCGCGGTCGAGCATCGCAAGAAAGCGGATGAACGTCGCTGCGTCGTTGTGGGGGATGGGCTGGGTGAGGACCTCGCCGGTGGTCACGTTGTGCGCGGCCGCGACGGAAGCGGTGCCGTGGCGGACGCACTCGAACTCCTGCCGTGCCGTGCCGGCCGGCCGGGTGCCGCTGGGCGGCCGGGGTACTTGCGGGAGCGGGTGGCGATCGCGGTGTCGTTGATGGGCAGCGCCACGGCACGACGATGCGGAGTCTGTTCACTGGTTGCGTGGGCTGGTAAAGCCGCGCGTGAAACGGTTGATCGTCTGGCGAAACGGGCTGCCCGCAGTCAACTTCGGTCGGTAGCTTTGCACATGCCCATTCCTTCTTTGGGGGGAGGTACCGCGCCGTATCCACGGCGCCCAGGAGAGAAGGGTGAAGGGCATGAGTGACCAGCGGCCAACTCAACGGGTGAAGCTCGCTCCCGAGCTGCTGAAGCGGTTCGCCGTCGCACTGAGCGTTCGCGCTCTGTGAGTGGCCATCGTGGAGGTGATGCACGGGGACGGGTAGTGCCCGGGAGGGTGGCGCGCCCGGAGCCGAGACCCCCTGCGGCTCGGGGCGCGCCACCTTTCGCATGTGGTCGAGGTCGGTAGTGGTCTTCGCGGCGTGGGCGTGCCGACATCCCCGTCGCGGGGGCGTGCGGAGGGCACGCCGAGAATCCAGAGGCAGCTTCAGCGCTGACCGCCGAGAACCACCACAGGATATCCGCCTCATTCCGTGGCCTTGTTGCCGGCTCCGGGACCGGTACGTGACGCGGCTGTGCGTCCTCGATCGGCGTTGAAGCTCCTATTGGCTGTCAAGCAGCGGTGAGCCGGTCGCGGTAGGCGTTGGCGAGGTTGTCGTCGCGGCGGGTTCCGCGTTCGATGCGGGAGATGACCGAGGGCCAGACACCGAAGTGGTTGGCGGCGGCGGTGAGGGTGATGTTCTTGGCCTGGCGTGCGGGCTGTAGGTCCGCGATCTCGGGGACTGTGACGGTGGTGGTGAGGTAGCGGAACACCTCCCGGACGATGGTCCGTTTGAGAAGCCGGATGATCTCCTTCTTGGTCCGGCCGGCTGCGGTCTGCCGGACTACGTAGTCGCGGTGCGGCCGTCGCTGGCCATGCGAACGAGGGCTATCCGGTAGAGGGCCGCGTTGGCGGCTCGGTCACCGCCTCGTGAGAGGCGTTGACGGTTGGTCTTGCCGCTGGAGGCAGGAACGGGCGACCCCGCACAGGGCTGCGAAGGATGCCTCGGTGCGGAGACGGTCGGGGTTGCCGCCGGCGGTGATCAGCAGCTGGGCGGCGGTGCCGGGCCGATGCCGTAGGCGGCCCGCAGGCCGGGATTGTGTTCGGTGACCACGTCGTCCAGCGTGGCCGTGAGTTCGTCCTGCTCGGCGGCCAGGGCCTGGACGCGTCGGGCGAGGCTCTTCAGGGCGGTCAGAACGGCGGCATGGACGGCGTCGCCCGTGGTGCGCAGGCGTGCCAGGGCATCGACCAGCGGTTTGCCGTGCAGGGCCCGGTAGCGGGCGCGGATGGTGTCAGGGGGCACTGATGAGGATGTGCCCGATCTGGTTCATGGCAGCGGTGCGGGCTTTGACCGTGGACCGGGCGGCGTGTGGAGGGCGCGTATGTCGGTGACGGTGTCGCCCTTGGGCGCGCTGGCCGCGCGCCCGGAGAGTGCGGCGCGGGCGGCGGCGTAGGCGTCGATGGGGTCTGACTTGCCGATACGGCGGCGTTCGGCGCGGTCGGGGCGGTTGACCTCGACCACGCTCAGTCCGACGGCGCGGGCTGCCCGGGTGAACCCGGTTCCGTAGGACGCGGTGCCTTCCACGCTGATCGCGATGACGTCTCCGTGGGCGCACAGGAAGGCGAGGACTGCCGTGTATCCGGCAGTCGTGGTGGGGAACTCGGCGTCGGCGAGGTGGCCGTCGTTGTCGGTGACGACCGCGGCACGGATGGTGTCGGCGTGCGAGTCCACGCCGCCGAACACCCACTGGCCGCCCGTGTCCACCGTGGCCGCCGCTGTCATGCTGGAGTGCCTTCCTAGCCGGAGGTGGCACCGGCCGGGTGAGGTAGACAGGACATTGAGGGGGCTTCTGACCAAGCTTCTGTCAGGTCATGTTCCACCTGGCCGGAGCCATGGGAGCGGGCCCCGGCAGCCGGACGGTACACCTCGAAGACAGCCCAGCAGGGCGTCAGTCAGTGGCAGAGCCACGACCACCGGAACCCACGTACGAGTATCAATGTCAGTGGTCGCAAGTATGTTCAGTCGTGTCCCGCCGTTGTGGCGCGGAAGTCCTCTTGGTGCATAGGAGATGGTGCGTTGTCAGACTGGGAGAGGTCGAGCACGGCACGGGTGATAGCACCCGCACGGCCGCGCAAGCTCGCCAAGGTTCCGTTCGTCGAGCTGGCCGACGGACGCTTGCAGGGCGTGGTGTCCAGCGGCTCGGACATTGAGCGGGTCTATGTCTCGTCGGTCGTGGCCGGCACTTACGTGTTCGCTTGCAGCACCAACAACAACCGGCCCTGCGGCGGCGCGCGGGGCTCGTTCTGCAATCACATCCGGGCCCTGATCAACGAGGCGGTGCTGCAGTACGGCGCCGAGCGCGTCGCCCGCTACCTGAGGGTCGAGATCGTGGACGGGGAGCCGAGCGCGCAGACCATCGCCGCCGACATGAGCAACACACGTCCACCGCAGGGGGACACCAAGGCCGCCGCGCCGGTCTTCAGCAGGTTCCTGCGTCACCTGGCCTACCTGGAACTCGCCCCGACCACCGCACCGTTGCCGGAGATGCAGTGGTTCCCGCCGACCAGGGCGGTGGCGTGATGCGCGCCGACCCGCTCTGCGAAGCCATCGCCGGGCTCGACGAAGCCCTGACGGCCGTAGACGCCTTTGACCGGGCTCTCGCCGCCGGCCTGCTCCGCCCCCAACCGGCCCAGGCCGCCGGCCTGACAGAGCTTGCCCGCGCCGTCGAGGGGACACCGCTGGCCGCCAGGGTCGCCGAGGCGGCCGAGAAGGCGGCGGACGGAGCCGCGGACGAAGACCATTTCGTCGCCCTCGCCGCTGCCCGTACTGCACTGCTCGGCTCCGTCCATGACGCACTGATGACCCGCGTCGAGGAGGCGACCGGTCGGCCCGGCAGCGAGGAGACCGTCCCGGCGCCCGGCGGGCAGCAAGCGGCGAACCTGCTCGCCGCCGCACGCTCCTGGCTGTCGGATCTGGCGCGCTCCGGGTGGCAGGGCATCGACCACGACGTGGTCTCCGGGTCGGCACAAATCGTCTCCGCGATGCTTCCGGACCCGGCCCTGCGCCGCCTGGCGACACTCCTCGACGGCTTCTCCGCCGAACTCGCCGCATCCTGCCCGGGGGCGGCCCTGGAAAGGATCCCGGCACGCCGCTGGGCCGACCTGTGGTCGCGTGCGATGCTGCTGACGCTGCCCGGTGCGGCCGACGTGCCCATGACCGGTACGGCCACCGGCCGCCTGCTGCCCCTCGGCGTCGACTTGCAGGAACACGCGACCGCCGCACAGGCCCAGGTCCACGCGGTGTTCGAGCCCGCGGACGGCGGCGCGCCCCGCCTGGTGCGTGCCGGCGTGTCGGTGCCGAAGCCCGACACGGTCGTCGGAGCCGGCGTCTGGCAGCTGCTCCGCCCCCGCATGTCGCTGTTGGCGGCCGTCAGCGAGGGCCGCTCAATGGACCTTGTCGGCATGCCGGTCACCGTCGAGGGCGACCTGGTCTGGAGCGACGAGCACGCACGCCCGAGCGAGCCCGCCGACGCTTTCGCCACTGCCCGCGTTGCCCTGCCCGTTGCCACCGACGCGGCGACCGCACCTCTGGACCGGCACCCGGCGCGCATCGCCGTACCCGTGTTCCTGGAGGGCTACGCCACCCAGAAGGACGACGACACACTGACGTTCACCGTCGCCGGACACCCTCTCGCTGTCGACACCGACCGCATTCCGACCGCCGGACCGCTCACACCGGACGCCGTCGCGGCGTCCGGTGCGTGCATCGGGCTGCTCCGTTGGGACGCCGGAACGTATCGCGTGCAGCCTCTGGCCGTCGAGACGACCGTACGGAAGAAGGCTGTCGCGATCCACGCCGGGGGATGGGCCGGGGGCACGACCGACAAGGCCGGCATCAAGGCCGAGAAGGCCGCCACCGACGCCGTGGCCGTGCTGCGGGAGCGCGCGGGGAGGCTGCTGCGGAAATGACGGACCACACGACCGAACAACCGGCCGAGCGCGCGACCTCACAGAATCCGGAGGCGGACCCCCACGACAACCGCCGTCAGGTCCTGTACTGGCGCCTCCTCGCCCGCCTCTTCGACCACGAGGAGCAGGCATCGCTGGAATCGGCGAGCCTCGCCGTCGTCGATGCCATCGGTCTGCCGTCCGCGCTGCTGGACCCGCAGGCATCCGTCGACTCGATCGTGCAGCGCCACCCGGAGCTGGCTGCCGAGTTCGACGGTCTGATGGCGCCCGAGCCCGACGACGGTGCATGCGACCGGGCCGCCGAAGTGCGGCGCGCGGCGCTGGTGTCGAAGGTGCTGCTCAATGTCTTCGCCTCCGGCTCCGGCACGGTCACCGCCGGACAGCTGGCGCGCTGGCAGTCCGACGCCGGCTGGCTGGAGCGTGCGCTGGGCTGCAGGCCCGGCGAGCTGCGTGGCGGCCGCGCCGGCGGTGGGACCGGGGGAGGCGCCGCAGGACCGGGCGTCAGCCCGACCGGCACCGGCGGCCTGGGCACGACGCCCGATCTTGGCCGGCTGATTCCTGCGATAGGCCCGGAACTCGGCGCCATCGAGGCCGACCTCGTCAAGCGGATGCACCTGCGCGAGGTGCTGGCCAACCCCAAGCTCGCTGCGCAGCTGACCCCGAGCATGTCACTGATCGAGCAGCTGCTGCGGGACAAGAGCAACCTCTCGGGCGTGGCCCTGGCCAACGCCAAGGCCCTGATCCGCCGTTTCGTCGACGAGGTCGCCGAAGTGCTGCGCACCCAGGTGGAAAAAGCCACGGTAGGCGCCCTGGACCGCTCCGTCCCGCCCAAGCGGGTGTTCCGCAACCTCGACCTCGACCGCACGATCTGGAAGAACCTCACCAACTGGAGCCCGGAGGAGGAGCGGTTGTACGTCGACCGCCTCTACTACCGGCGCACCGCCCGCAAGACGACGCCGCAGCGACTGATCGTCATCGTGGACCAGTCGGGCTCGATGGTCGACTCGATGGTGAACTGCACCATCCTGGCGTCGATCTTCGCCGGACTGCCGAAGGTGGACGTCCACCTGATCGCGTACGACACGCGTGCCATCGACCTGACGCCCTGGGTGAACGACCCGTTCGAGGCCCTGCTGCGCACCAACCTCGGCGGCGGCAACGACGGTCCCGTCGCGATGGCCATGGCCCGTCCGAAGATCACCGATCCCAAAGACACCGTGATGGTATGGATCTCCGACTTCTACGAGTTCGACCGTTCCCAGCCGCTGTTCGAGGGCATCGAGGCCGTCCACCGCTCCGGAGTGAAGTTCATCCCCGTCGGTTCGGTCACCAGCTCCGGCCGCCAGGAGGTCAACCCCTGGTTCCGTGAACGCTTCAAGGCCCTCGGTACGCCGGTGCTCTCCGGCCACATCCGCAAGCTCGTCCACGAGCTCAAGACGTTTCTCGCTTAGAAAGGCCCTGTTATGTCCGATCTGTTGCGCGCCCCTGCCGAGATCAAGTACGCGGAGGAACTGGACTGGCTGGAATCCATCGACGACAACCCCAAGCCCTTCTCCTGGCGTCTGTCCCCGAAGATGGTCCGCCTGTTCATCCTGGGCTCCGAGCGCTCCGACGGCCTGGACCGGGAGATCCCGCAGAAGTGGTACGGCGATCGCAGTTTCGTCGAGCGCTCCATCGTCACGCTGGCCTCCGACCGCGGACTTCTGCTCATCGGCGACCCCGGCACCGGCAAGAGCTGGCTGGCCGAGCTGCTGTCCGCCGCGATCTCCCGCAACTCCACGCTGGTCGTGCAGGGCACAGCCGGCACCACCGAGGACCACATCAAGTACTCCTGGAACGTGTCCATGGTCATCGCCAAGGGCCAGTCGCGGGAGTCGATGATTCCCTCGCCGATCATGACCGCGATGGAGACCGGCGCGATCGGCCGTTTCGAAGAACTCACCCGCTCCACCAGCGATGTCCAGGACGCGCTGATCTCGATCCTGTCCGAGAAGTACATCTCGGTTCCCGAACTGGACAGCGACAACATCGTCTTCGCCAAGCCCGGTTTCTCCGTCATCGCCACCGCCAACAGCCGCGACCGGGGCGTCAACGACCTGTCCTCGGCGCTCAAGCGCCGCTTCAATTTCGTCCGCATCCCGGTGGTGACGAACAAGAAGAGCGAGGCGGAGATCGTCCGCTTCCGCACCGAGGAGCTGTTGCGTCGCCACCAGATCGAGCTGGACGTGCCGCCGACGCTGCTCGACGTGCTGCTGCAGAGTTTCGCCGACCTGCGCGCCTCGGCGGCCGCGGCCGGCAGCGACGACGAGAAGCTGGAGTCCTCGCTGTCCTCCGCCGAACAGATCGGCGTCCTCGAGGACGCCATCCTGCACAGTAACTTCTTCGGCGAGCGCGCCCTGACCGCCCGTACGCTGGCTTCCTCGCTCGTCGGGTCACTGGCCCGGCGCGAGCCCGAGGACCTCGCCATCCTCAACAAGTACCTGCACGGCGTCGTCGAGCCGCGTAGCAAGGAAGAGGGCGGATCCTGGCCGGAGTTCCTGGAGGGCGGCCGCGACGCGATCGCCACCCTGTCATGAGCAGCACGCACGAGGGGCCCTTCGAAGCACTGCGCGCGCAGCTGCAGGAGGCCGCCGCGACGTTCGCCGACGGGCCCGACGCCCTGAAGGGCATCCTCCTGGGAATCGTCGACGACGTCGATCGCGCGATGCGTGAGCCACTGGAGATCTTCCCCGTCTGTCACCATTCGCCCGCCTCAGCGGTTGCCATGGCACGCCGTCTGCGGGAGAAGCAACCAAAGGTCGTGTACCTGGAGCTGTGCGAGGACATGGCGCCGCTCCTGACCGAACTACGCAACTGCAAGCTCCCGGTGGCCCTCCAGGCGTTCGCGACCGAGGTCGACGGCTTCCCGGCCGAGTGGTCCCCGCTCTCGGTGGTCGCACCGATCACCGAGGCTTCGGCCGAATACCAGGCGATCGCCTACGCACTGGACACGCCGGGCGTAGAACTGGTCCTTGTCGACCGTTCCTCGGACCACGTCTTTCAGTGGGACGCGCGCGAAACGCACGCCGACGACCCAGCCGATCCGGACGCACCGCCCGCCCAGGAGGAGGCCGCGCTGCACGGCGACGCGGTCGGCGTGGAGATCGGCGACCTGCGGCCGCGCTTCGCCGAACTGGAGGAACACCTGCTGCACCACGGCAGGGTGCGACACTGGTCGGAGTGGTGGCACCAGTACGTCGAACTGCCGCTCGGCGCCAGCGACCACGACACGTACCGCCAGGTCATGCTCCTGATCGGCAGCCTCTTCCGGCGCCTCGCACCCGGCGACCCCCACCGGGTGCGCGTGGACGAGGATCGGGAGCGCTACATGTGGACCAGGATTCGCGAGCACCTGGCCGCGACCGGCACCGATGCTGCAGACTGCCTCTACATCTGCGGCGCCTTCCACGCGGCCAGTCGCGTCGGAGAGTTCGGCGTCCACGGCACCGACGCCTTCGAGATCAGCCCGCGCAGTGCCACCAAGTGGCAGCACGGCCTGATTCCGTCCAGCCACGCGGCGATCGAGGCGCAGTTCGGCCTCGCCGCCGGCTCGGTGTCGATCGCCGCGACGGTCTGGGCGAAGAACGTCAGGCGCACGCGCGTGGAGCCGTACCGCCTGGCGGGACAGGCGGGTACGAAGAAAACGAAGGCCAAGAAGACCGCGGCCGCGGCGGCTCCCGTACCGGCGGTCGAGCCCTCGGACAAGCTGACCGGCTTCCTGCAGCAACCGCCCGTCCTGGACCGGCTGGACGAGACCGAACTGCTCGGCTGGTCGGTGGAGATCGTGCGCGCCGCGCGCCGAGGCGGCTACCTCGCCTCCACCGCAGACGCCATCGCGGTGTTCGAGACGTCGATCCTGCTGGCCGGGATGCGTGACCGGGCCAGGCCCACGCCGTACGACTTCCAGGATGCGGCCGTCACCTGCATCGAGAAGGACACCGTGCCCGGTCGGCGCGACGTGCGCCGCCTCGTGGAGATCATGATGGGCGGCGACCGGGTCGGCCAGGTCGGCTACGACGCGCTGCCACCCCTGGCCCGCGACGTGCACGACCGGCTCGCGCCTTTGAACCTGAAGCTCCAGCAGCGCGGCGTGCAACGGGCGCTGCTGGACATCGCCTCCGAGCCGGAACTGGAGCGGTGTTCCGATGCGCTGTGGATGCTGCGCTTCCTGATGCCGCAGGGTGCGGTTCGGCCGATCATGGGCGAGCGGAGACTGGGGGAGCGGCCGATCCAGGAGTCGTGGGATCTGGCGCTGGGCACCCATCAGCGTGCGCTCATCGAGCTCGGCTACGAGGGCGTCAGCATCGAGCAGGTCCTGGAGCAGCGACTGCGCCGTACGGCGTACGGCCCGCAGGCTACCGCGGCGACCGTCCTGGAAGCCGTCGAGGACGCGACGCTGTACCTGCGCAGCCGCCGCCTCGCCGACGAGCTGGGCACACGCGCCCTGGAGGTACTGTCGGCCGAACGCAACGTGGACGGCGCACCGGAGGTGCTGCGCCGGGTGCGGCGGTTGCTGGCGTACTACCGCACCGGCGAACCGGTGCTGCCGCCGTGGATCGAGTCCTTCGTCAAGACCGGATACGCACACTACTGCACCCTGCTGCCGACGGCTTTCACCGACGACGACGCCACCGTCCGCCAAGTGGCAGCGATGCTGGGCTTCCTGTTCAGCTCGGAGAGTCTGGCGCTGTCACTGGGCTGCGACCGGGCCCAACTCGAGCTGGCCGTTGCCCAGTCGCATCCGCAGGACCTGTCGAAGACGGCGCTGCTGTGGGCGGCCCAGGTGCAGCTCGGGCACCTCTCCCGCGCGGACCTTCGGGCCAGGTGCGACGAACTGCTCGGCAACCCCTTGGTGGTACCCGCCTATCCGCGCTACCTCAGCGGGTTCGTACACGCCCTGGAGCCCGTCCCGGGCCTCACCGACTTTGTCGTGGAGGCAGTCTCGAACGCGTTCGGACGGCTGCCGGACCCGGTGCTCCTGCCTTGGCTGCCGAGCCTGATCACCACCCTGCGATCGGGCGGCGCCGAGCTGGCCCCGCTGCTGATCCGTGAGGCCGGGCGGATCTTCCCCGGCCGGCTCGCAGCGCTGGACGAGTGGGTACCGCCGTGGCGGGCGCAGCCGGAAGTCGTGCATACGGCGCGGCGCGCGGACGCCAGCCGCGGTTGCACGCTGCTCGCTGCCCATCCCGCGGCGTGCGACGCGGTGGCGAGCCTGCTGGGCTGTGACGGGACGTGGGAGACGGTGGACCCCCGCCCGCCAGGTGCGGCACTGGCCGGTCGCCATCCGGATACGGCTGTGGCGCTGGAGGTGCTGTTGGCCGGCGCGTGATCTCGGCGGGGTGGAAGCCCGCGCAGCGGATCCGCCGTCGGCGGCGACCGGTGCCGCAGGCGCTCCGACGCGGCCCGGCGAGCGGTGCCGCAGGCGCTCCGACGCGGCCCGGCGAGCGGGCCCAGGTCCGGCCGCAGCCGGGCCAAGTCCGCGGTCAGCTACCGGGCGACGGCCGCCGGCACGTCCACCTGGCGTGCTCCGGCCGGCCTGCCCGGGTGGTAGAGGAGATCGAAACGGTAGATGCGGCTGTCCTCTGCGATGACCTGCCCGAACGCCTGTCGGAGCCGTCTGGGAAGACCGGCCCTCGACCCGGTCACGGTCACTTCTCGCTCATCGGTATGGACGCCCTCGGCCGGCCAGAATCACTGTCACCTCGACGAACAGGGTTTCCGCCCGGAGAACTCCCAGTAGTTCGGTCCACGGGCAGGAGCAGCGAAGGCGCCTTGGTGCAACCATGCGGTCCGCAGGTGCATCTCCATTGTTGAAGATCGAATGGTTCGAGAAGCGGGAGAACGATGAACAGGCCGTTGCGGCACATAGCCGTCTTCTGTGGACTGCTGGTACTGGCTTTGCTGCTCCGGGCGAACTGGCTCCAGTATTTCCAGAGCGATGCTCTTGCCACTGATGAGCACAATCGCCGGGTGAAGATCGCTCAGTTCGCCACCCCGCGTGGCGACATCATCGTGGGTGGTGACCCGATCACCGGTTCGAAGGCGGTCTCCGGCACGGACTTCAAGTACCAGCGGACCTTCAAACAGGGCGCGATGTACGCTCCGGTAACCGGGTACGCCTCGCAGGCACAGGGCATGTCCCTGCTGGAGAAGACGTACGACAGCGTGCTCAGCGGCCAGGACGACCGGTTCGCCTTCCGGCACGCCAAAGACATTCTCACCGGCGAGCAGCGCCGCGGCGGCGAAGTGATCACCACGATCGACCCGAAGGCGCAGAAGGCGGGCTACAAGGGGCTGACCGACCTCGGTGCCCGCGGCGCGGTCGTCGCCCTTGACCCGCGCACCGGAAAGGTACTCGCGCTGGTCTCCACCCCTTCCTATGACCCGGCCGTCTTCGCCGGGAATTCGTTCAAGGAGGGCGACAGGTTCCAGGACCTCGTCGACGACAAGAGCAAGCCCCTGGCCAACCGCCCGCTGCGTGAGACCTTCCCGCCCGGCTCGACGTTCAAGATCCTCACGGCGGCCGCCGCTCTGGAGAACGGTGTGGTCACCGACGTCGACGCGGCGTCCGATGCCGTTTCCCCGTACCCTCTGCCACTCTCCTCGAACAAGATCAGCAGTGAAGCCGGCGACGCGGTCTGCAACAAGGCGTCCATGAAGACCGCCATGCAGTACTCCTGCAACAACGTCTTCCTCGCCGCGGCCTCCAGGGTCGGCGCGGACAAAATGCGCGAAACAGCGGAGAAATTCGGCTTCAACGCCGACGTCTACTCCGACGAGTTCGGCGACATGCTCGCCACCAAAAGCCTCTACCCGAGCCAACTGGACAAGCCGGGGACCGCGCTGACGGGCATGGGCCAGGGCAGCCTCACCAGCACCCCGATGCAGATGGCCATGGTGACCGCTGCTCTCGCCAACGACGGCAAGCTGATGCAGCCGTACATCGTCGAAGAGCTGCGCGGCCCCGACCTGTCGACCCTGGAGAAGCACGAACCGAAACTCAAGAGCCAGGCCGTCTCTGAGGAGACGGCGAAGAAGGTCCAGGAAATGATGGAGTTCACCGCCAAGGAGGGCAGCGCCCAACGGGCCCTGATCGACGGCGTCACGGTCGGTGGCAAGACCGGCACGGCGCAGCGCGGTGTGAATGTGAATGACGAGGTGCCGTACGGCTGGTTCGTCTCGTACGGCAAGAAGGCCGACGGCGCGTCGGTGGCGGTTGCGGTCTTCATCGACCCGACGGACATGGACATCTCCCGCTCGGACGTCTCGGGCGGACGGCTGGGCGGACCGATCGCGAAGCGCGTGATGCAAGCAGCGCTGGGAAGCTGAGGGATCAGCTCATTTGATGAGTCTGCGGCCTGATCCGCAGGACAGAACCAGGGCTTTGTCAGGTGTATGCCCGGGTTGTGATTCCGGTGGTTCGCTGCGGGTATGAGGGCGTATGAACTAGCCTCATGGATGGTCGGCGGAAGCCGACGCGGCCGATGGCCGAACGGCCTGAGACTGATCATCAGCGATGGCAGCAGTTCATGACCACCGCCGTTGTCGGGCGGAACGGCTGGGGCAAGTCCACGCTCCTCGGCGTGATGGCTGGTGTGGGCGGTGATGCGGCACCAATACGGGCCTCACGTACATCGATGCCCGTGAATGCGACCCTGAAGACCGGCCGGTTCATCAGCGCCGCCCCATCGCTTCGCTGTCACCGACGCAGGATCCGTGGAGGCCCGGATCAGGTCCGCCACCGGCTGATGTGAAAGCTGAACCCACCCACGCATGTCCGCGCCGTGGGCACACGGGGCCGGAACGGATCAACCCGGGCAAGCTATACCCGGCCAAGTCCGGGACCGGGGTGCGCGAGACCTCACGGTCATCCTTCGCGCACCCCCAGGGGGCGGGCTGGACCGGCAGACCGCCCACATGCTCATCGGTCGTCCCTTGCATACCCGGGGCATGCCACGCCAGCCGTCTCGTCCGGGCATGTGCGTCCCGGCCCGGACCACGCGCTTCGTGACCTGGTGGCGCGCTACTCCCGGGGTGCGGGCTCGCCCTCTGGGCGCGGGCAACGGGTGCGCAGGATGCAGGCGCAGCACACCGTCCCTGCCGGGGATCTCGTGGATGACGTCGGCCGCTGCCAAGAGCGTGATCACGTCGTCGTTGGTTTGGAGTGGAGGCAGTCCGTAATGGGTGGCATATCGGGCTGTGTCGGCCATCTGCCGGCGCACTTCGGCCTGCTCGTCCTCGTCCCAAGTCGAGGGGTTCTCCCAACAGGAGAGGCTCAGATCCTGTCCGGGCTTGACGAGCTGCGTACAACCCGCGTCATGTCCTTCCTGGCGAGCGGGGTCTCTTCCGTTACCAGGCCGTGTGTGTCACGGGAGCAGCGATCCCATGACCTTGAAGCTTACGAGGCCAGAGTGCGTGGCGGCCCGTGCTTTGTGTGCGAGTTTCGTGGCGGGTGCCCCTGGTTCTGCGCATGTCACGGTGTATGAGGAAGACCACCGATTCTCCTCAACCGTTCTTGTGCCTCACAACTCCCACGGCCATGCGTGAGGCACGGCTATGAGGGCACCTGTGACACACGTGACTCGGTCCCTGTAGCAATCCAGATATCCCGAACGGAGGTCCTGAAGGAGGAGACATCATGACGCCCACCGTCGGACCGGAGTGCAGCATCTCGGGCGGCGTTGGTACAGCTTGTACGGCGACACCTACGTCGATGACACCAAGGCCCTTGCTTCCCTCCGCTCACGTGGCACCTCGCTCCGCGAGGACTGTTTCGCGGAACGAGGCCACCACGGGCCGAAGATCGACCCGGTGCCAGGCCACCCACAGATGCACCGACCCCCCGTACCAGGGAAGTTCACGCACCACGATGCCTTCGCGACGTACTGTCACAGCACCCGCGCGACGAGTTCGTCCTCAGCACGAAGGTAGGCCGCGTCATCCTCGACGAGATCGAGGACCCTGCTGCCCGGGACCTCGGCGAGAAGGGCGGACTCTTCGAGCACGGCCGTCCGAACAAGATGGTCAACGACTACACCGCCGAAGCCACCCTGCGCTCCATCGAGGACAGCCTCAAGCGCCTCAGGACCGACCGCCTCGACATCGTGTGGGTGCACGATGTTGCGCAGGACTTCTACGGAGACGAGTGGCGGGCCGCCTACGAGTCGGCCCGCACGGGCGCCTTCCGCGTCCTGCAGACGCTGCGCGAGGAGGGCGTCATCAAGGCCTGGGGCCTGGGCGTCAACCGCGTAGAACCGTTGGAACTCACCCTCGATCTCGACGAGCCGAAGCCCGACGCCTTCCTCCTCGCCGGCCGCTACACGTTCCTCGACCACGACCGGGCCCTGCAGCGCCTGCTGCCGGACGCCGCAGCCCAGGATGTGGACATCGTCGTCGGCGGTCCGTACAGCTCGGGAATCCTCGCCGGAGGAACACACTTCGAGTACCAGAAGGCGCCCGCGGCCGTCATCGACAAGGTGGAGCGGATCAAGGCACTCGCCGAGCGGCACGGGATCGGCGTCAAGGCCGCCGCACTGCAGTTCTCCCTTGCCCACCCGGCGACGGTTGCTGCGGTCCCCGGTGCCACGAAGCCCAGCCGCATCGCGGAAGACCTCGCCGCTCTCGACGAGACTGTCCCGGCCGCCTTCTGGACGGCGCTGCGCGAGGAGAAGCTGATCGCCGACTCCGCGCCCGTACCCGCCGCCTAAACCTTTCCTCCCTGACTCAGATCCCCAGGAGAATCCCGTGGCCACAACCACCGCATCCATCGACATTCCCGTATCGCCCGACCGCATCTGGCAGCTCATCGGCGGCTTCGACTCGCTTCCCGACTGGCTGCCCTACATCCCCACCAGCGAACTCAGCGAGGGCGGACGTGTCCGCGTCCTCGCCAACGAGGACGGCGGCGTCATCGTCGAGCGTCTCGAATCCTTCGACGACAAGGCCCGCACCTACAGCTACTCAATCCTCCGGGCCCCCTTCCCTGTCATCGATTACCTCTCCACCCTTACCGTGCACGACGTGCCCGGACAGGACACGGCCCGCGTGGAGTGGTCCGGCACATTCATTCCAAACGCCATCAGCGACGACGAGGTCATCGCCCTGTTCCACGGCATCTACACCGAGGGCCTCGCCGCACTGCAGCAGACACTCACCGTCGAAGCCGACTGACACGCGGCCGAGACCCAGTTGCCCACGGACGCCGGAGCCCGTCGAAGCCACGGCCGGTCATCGGATGGTGTGCCCTTGAGGGCGGCGTTGAACGAGGCGGGCTCCGGGTGGGTGTGATCGGTGAGTACCTTTATGGGGCCGTCTTCTCCTTGAGGTGCTGAGCGACTGTGCCCACGGCGAGGGCGTTGGCGGTTACGATCACGGCGATGGCCAGCCACGACGCCATCCCGATGTGCTGGCCCAGCACGAGCAGGCCGACCAGGGCGGCGAACACCGGGTTGACGCTCATGAAGATCCCGAAAAAGTGGGCCGGGATCCGGCGCAGCGCGAGCAGGTCAGCCAGGAACGGCACGGCGGAGGACAGCACTCCGGCGGCCAGCGCACACAGCAGAGCGGGGGCCGTGGGGCGGTGGAGCCACAGGACCGCGATGCCTACGGGCAGGTAGAGCAGGCCGGAGACGGCCGCGGCCGCGGCCGAGCCCTGCAGACCTGGCAGACGCTCGCCCACGGTGCGGTTGAGCAGGATGTAACAGCCCCAGCAGACGGCGGCGAGAAGGGCCAGAGCTATGCCGAGGTAGTCGGTGCTCGGTCGGGGGCGCGTGAGGACCACCACGGCCGCGGCGACGGCGAGGGCGCAGACCAGATTGGTACGGCGGCGGGAACTGACCAGGGCCACGGTGAGCGGGCCGAGGAACTCCAGGGTGACCGCGAGACCGAGACCGATCCGGTCGATCGCCATGTACAGCGTGAGGTTCATGGCGGCGAACACCGCCGCCAGGCCCAGCACAGGCCGCCATTGCGCGGTGGTGAATGACCGCAGCTTCGGCCGGCCCGCGCCCAGCAGCACTGCGGCGGCCACCCACTGGCGCACCGCCACAACGCCTACCGGTCCGAGGACCGGGAAGGCTAGGGCTGCCACCGACGCTCCGACCTGATTGGACAGACCGCTGCCCAGCATCAGGGCGATCCCGGACAGCCGGGGCGGGGCCGTCGGCGGTGCGGCCCCGGCAGTTATTTCCGTACGAGCATCGGTTGTCATGACACGACCATCTGCCACGACGATGCATACGCAAAATGCATTGGATGCACCATCTATACACTTGGCGCATGGATGGTCGTTCGGAGCTTGAGCTGCGGCACCTGCGCTGCCTGGTCACCATCGTCGACACAGGCGGCTTCACCGACGCAGCGATCGAGCTCGGTGTCTCCCAGGCCGCGGTCTCCCGCACCCTGATCGCGTTGGAGCGAATCCTCGGCGTACGGCTGCTGCACCGCACCAGCCGTACCGTCACCCCCACCACCGCCGGCGTACAGGTACTCGCCGGCGCCCGCCACCTGCTCGCCGACGCCGATGAACTGGTGCGCCTGGCCACCACTGGCCACACCCGCCTGCGCGTCGGCCACGCATGGTCGGCAATGGGCCGCCACACCACCGAGTTCCAGCGGCGCTGGCACGACCGCCGCCCCGATGTCGAACTGCACCTGATCCGCCACAACACCCCCACCGGTGGCCTGGCCGAGGGCCTGTGCGACCTGGCCGTCGTCCGCACCGCCATCGACACCCGCCGTTGTGCCCACGCCCTTGTCGGCCAGGAGCGTCGCTGTGTGGCCCTGGCCTCAGACGACCCATGGGCCAAGCGTCGCAGTGTCCGGCTGGAGGAAATCCGCGAGCGCACCCTCGTCGTCGACCGCCGCACCGGCACAACCACCCTGGACCTGTGGCCCGAAGGTTTCCGCCCCGCCGTGGAGTACACCCAGGACATCGACGACTGGCTGGCCGCCATCGCCACCGGCCGCTGCGTCGGCGTCACTCCACAGGCCACCGCCACCCAGTACCGCCGTGACGGCATTGCCTACCGGCCCCTGCGTGACGCCGACCCCGTTCCGGTCCACCTCATCTGGCGCCGGCACGACCCCCACCCTGCTACTCACGCCGCCGTCGCCCTGCTCTCCGACCTCTACCGTGAAGACGCCTGACACCGATCTCTCGACACGGAGTCTCGAAACGGTTCTGCCGGCGCGGCACGTCCCAAGTCACCGCCGGAGGCCCGAGAGCCGACTGCCGGCCGTCCCCAGGGGCTGGAACGCTGCAGGCGCCTTGCTCAGGGAACGCAGGCCGGTGGCAGGTGACGCCAGCGCCTCGGCGGCTACGGGAATACGGCGCTCGATCAGCGTGCGCGCCGATCGCAGCTCCCTGGGGCGGTTCATTCCGGCGGCGGTCACGAGCACATCCCTACCGTGTCCAGAAGCCGAGGAAGCCGCTGTCCGATTCCTCGTCTCGCCGGACGAACTCGTCGTCGGCGCAGGGCCTTCCGGGCCCGTCGGGAGGGTGATCGCCAGCCACAGTGGGCGTTGGAGCCTTTGAGCCCATGGAGAAGGATGCGCGGTCGCGCGGGCTCAGTTCCGTCCGATTTCCGGTCGCGGCCAGTACCTCGGTGAACATTCACCCGTGATTTGTTGTGCGGTGTCCGATAACCGAGCATGGAAGCTTCCCCCGACGGTTCCCGCAGCAGGCGTGCGCCCGCACGCTGGGCCGCCGCTGCACGGACAGGGGGCCGTGGCACTGCCTCGCGGGGCAGGCGACGGTACCCAGCACGATGAAAGGCGCACGATCCCCATGCACGACACCGGAACCGTCTCACAATCGGCTCCGGCTCCGGACCCGACCCAAGGCCCCGACTCCGCCCGGACGGGACACCTTCCGTCCCCGGAGCGGGAAGGGGGCAGCCGGCACTCCCGGCGCTTCGGGCTTCCGGTCGCCACCGCACTGGTCATGGGCAACATCATCGGCGGCGGCATCTTCCTGCTCCCCGCGTCCGTCGCCCCGTACGGCACCATCAGCCTCGTCGCCTTCGGCGTGCTCACCGTCGGCGCCATCGCGCTCGCGCTCGTCTTCGGGCGTCTCGCGCAGCGCGACCCGCGCACCGGCGGGCCGTACGTCTACGTGCGCGAGGCCTTCGGCGATTTCGCGGGTTTCCTGGCCGCCTGGTCGTACTGGATCACCTCCTGGGTGAGCAACGCGGCGCTCGCCGTCACCGCCGTGGGCTACCTGGACGTGCTGCTGCCCCTGCACGACTCGCCGTGGCTGATGATGACCGCCGCACTCGTCGTGCAGTGGCTGCCGGCTCTCGCCAATCTCGCGGGGACCCGTTACGTCGGCGCGGTGCAGCTCGTCTCCACCGTGCTGAAGTTCGTGCCTTTGCTGCTGGTCGCGATCGGCGGGCTGTTCTTCTTCGACCCGGACAACCTCGGTCCTTTCCAGGCCACGGAAGGTGGCGCTCTCGGCGCGGTCTCCGCGTCCGCCGCGATCCTGCTCTTCAGCTATCTCGGCGTCGAGTCGGCGGCGGTCAGTGCGGGCGAGGTGCGCAATCCGCGGCGCAACGTCGGACGGGCGACCGTCCTCGGCACTCTCGGTGCGGCGCTGGTGTACCTGCTGGGTACCCTCGCCGTCTTCGGTACGGTCGCGCACGACAAGCTGCTCACCTCGAGCGCCCCCTTCACCGACGCCGTCAACGCCATGTTCGGCGGCACATGGGGCGGCGCGGCGGTCGCCTGCGCGGCGCTGGTGTCGATCGTGGGCGCGCTCAACGGCTGGACGCTGCTCAGCCGCCCAGACCGGGTACGCCGCCGCCCGTGACGGGCTGTTCCCGGCGCGCTTCGCGGTGAAGCGGCGGGGTGTGCCCACCTTCGGTGTGATCGTCACGGTCGTCCTCGCCTCGTTGCTGACTGTCTACAACTACATGGCCGGGACGGCCCAGGTGTTCGAGATCCTGGTGCTGGTGACGACCTTCACCGCGACCGTCCCTTACCTCCTGGCGACGGCGGCCCAGCTGCACTTCCTCGTCTCGGGACAGCGCGACCGGGTTCGCCCGGCTCGCCTCGCCCGTGACGCCGTGCTCGCGCTGGCCGCCTTCGGCTTCTCCATGTGGCTCCTGGCGGGCTCCGGCTACGCAGCCGTCTATCAGGGCGTGCTGTTTCTCTTCGTGGGTGTCCTGGTCTACGCATGGATGTCGGCCCGCAAGGCGCGCGCCTGACGCCTCGGCGAGGGACTGGTCAGCCGACCGGCCAGGTGTGGACGGGCGCGTTCAACGGACACGGGGCAGGGGGACAGCCGTCCCCCTGCCCTGCGTGTCCCAGGCCGGCTGACGGAGGCCACGCCGACGGCTCGGGCCAGGCCGCCGGCTTGCTTGCGTATGGCGCGCGGTTCGCTGCGCCGCAGGTCCGCGGCGACGAAGCGGGCCGATGGCGGATACGCGGCGTCGATCTCGTGGGCCGTCTTCGTCACGTGTGGGGCGGCCGTGCCGTCGCCGCGCCGCCGGACCGCGGCCCGGCGCCCGGTACGGGCGATCAGAGTCGGACGGACTGCGGGTCACTGCACGCCGGTGGCGCACACCTCGCATCCCACTCGCGGAAGACCGGCGGTGGGGCGGCCACGGGCTCCGGGGTTCTGAGAGTTCCCGTCGTGGAAGGTCTGACGCGGACCGGATGCGCGCGGAGACGGCCGGCTGAGGAGGAAGTCGTCGATGCTCAGAGTTCCGTCAACTGCCCATGGAGATCCCCGGTTGGGCGAACGGAGTCATGCAGTCGAGGGCGACGGGGCGACGCGCATCACCCCTTGCGGCGGCGGGGCCCCGCACATCGCTCGCGGGTGGGCCCGACATACCAGCCCGGTCCCACTCTGCACGTCAGGACCAAGTCGGCCGATCAGGTGCCGATCCCGCGATTCTGCGTAGTCCCTTCGAGTAATGCGTTACCCATAAAGGGCGAACCGTAACAATAGGGGATGGGGGGTGGAGGAAGATCGACGGGAGAGTGGTGCATGCCCCTGCGGAGGCGTAAGGCGCAGCTGAAGGCCCGGGCCGGGCAGGCGACGGTCAGTGGATACGGTGCGGTGGATGCGCGCCTGCCCATCAGCGAGCTGGCCAGGCAGTTGCTGCGCAAGGCCTTTCCCGATCACTGGTCTTTTCTCCTCGGCGAGATCGCCCTCTACTCCTTCGTGGTCCTGCTCCTCACCGGCGTGTACCTCACCCTGTTCTTCGACCCGAGCATGATGGAGAGCGTCTACACCGGTTCCTATGCGCCCCTTCAGGGCGTGAGGATGACGCAGGCCTACACCACCACCCTCGACATCAGCTTCGCCGTTCGTGGGGGCCTGCTGATCCGTCAGATCCACCACTGGGCGGCACTGGTATTCGTCGCCGCGATCGCCGTCCATATGCTGCGGATCTTCTTCACCGGCGCCTTCCGTAAACCGCGGGAGGCCAACTGGATCGTCGGCGTGACACTGTTCGTACTCGCGCTCCTCGAAGGATTCGCGGGCTACTCGCTGCCCGACGACCTGCTGTCCGGTACGGGCCTGAGGACGGCGGCCACCATCGTGGGGTCGATCCCTGTCGTGGGAACGTACTTGGAGCTGTTCGTCTTCGGCGGACAGTTCCCGGGCAATGATGTGATCCCCCGTCTGTATCCCGTGCATGTCCTGCTTGTGCCCGGCCTGATCGTGGCGCTGATCACCGCTCATCTCATCCTGGTGGTCTACCTCAAACACACCCACTGGGCGGGTCAGGGGAAGACCAATGAGAACGCCGTCGGCTCACCGGCGTTCCCTCACTTCACCGCGAAGACCGCAGGTTTCTTCCTCATGGTGTTCGGCGTACTGACCTTGCTGGGCGCGCTCGCCCAGATCAACCCCGTATGGAACTACGGCCCCTACCGCGCCAGCCAGGTTTCCGGTAACGCACAGCCGGACTGGTATGTCGGGTTCCTGGAGGGCGCGCTCCGGCTGATGCCGCCATGGGAGACCGACATTGCGGGCCACACCATCATGTGGAATGTGTTCATTCCGGCGATCGTGCTGCCAGGCGTGGTCTTCACAGTGCTGTTCCTCTATCCCTTCTTCGAGAAATGGGTGACGGGCGACCGCAGGGAACACCATCTGTGCGACCGGCCGCGCAACCGGCCGACCCGTACGGGGCTCGGCGTGGCGGCTATCGTCTTCTACGCCGTTCTCCTGGTCGCCGGCGGCAACGACGTCGTCGCCCTCTCGTTCAGGGTTTCGGTCGAGGCCATGACCTGGATCCTCAGAACCGCGCTGATCGCCGCCCCGCTCCTGGCCTTCGCGCTGACCAAGCGCCTCTGCCTCGCCCTTCAGATGCGGGACCGCCGCCGGCTGACCGAGGGTGAGGAGACCGGCCAGGTGACCCAGTCGCTGAACGGCGACCTCTCGGAGAGCCACCGCGGCCTGAGCCCGACAGCCCGCTACCGCATCCTGATGCGTGATGTCCCGACGCCCCTGGAGCTCCCCGCGGAGGGCCCGATCTCGCGTCGGCGACGGCTTCGGTCCGTATTGAGCGGCTGGTACTACGGGGATCGCGTGGAACTGCCCGCCACGGACGAGCAACGGTCCCGGATCGCCGAGCGGACCGCGCCGCCGGAGCCGGTCCGCGAGCCCGAGGGCTGAGAACCGTCCTCAGCCCTGGGCGCGCGCGTATTGGAAGACCATTCCGAACACCCCTGCCAGGACCACGCCCAGCCCGATCAGGAAGAGCCACAGACCGAACACCACACCGAGAGCGAGCAGGGCCATCCCCGCGGCTGTCAGCGACGGCCAGATGCTGTGCGGAGGAAAGAAGTCCACCGGACCGGACCGCTCATGGATGTGTCCGTCCCCGCGGTCCTCGGGGCGCAGTCCCTTCCTCCGGTAGTTGGTGGCGAAGAAGAACGTGACCAGCGACGCCATGAGGAACGAGATGGTAAGAGCCGCCGTGCCTGTCGGATCCCGGGACCACACGGCGTAGAGAACATCGGTCACGAGAAAGAACCCCGCGACTCCGGCGAAGAGAACGGCCTCGGTCTTCATTCGCCCGACTCCTCTTCGGCGCCCGATGCGGAGTGGTACTCGCCTCGGCCGAGGCCCGGCTTCTGCTTCTCCGGCGTGAGGGGGTGGTGCAGGTCGAAGGCCGGTGAGTCGGAACGTACGCGAGGCAAAGCCCGGAAATTGTGCCTCGGGGGCGGACAGGAGGTCGCCCACTCCAGGGAGCGGCCGAACCCCCACGGGTCGTCCACCTCGACCTTCGGCGCGTAACGGCTGGTGTGCCACACGTTGTACAGGAATGGCAGTGTCGACAGGCCCAGCAGAAAGGAGCCGACGGACGAGATCGTATTGAGCAAGGTGAAGCCGTCCGCCGCGAGATAGTCGGCGTAACGCCGGGGCATTCCGGCCTCACCCAGCCAGTGCTGGACCAGGAAGGTCAGCTGAAAGCCGACGAACAAGGTCCAGAAATGGATACGCCCGATGCGTTCATCCAGCATGCGTCCGGTCAACTTGGGCCACCAGAAGTAGAAGCCGCCGAACATCGCGAAGACCACTGTTCCGAAGAGCACGTAATGGAGGTGGGCGACGATGAAGTACGAATCGGTGAGATGGAAGTCCAGCGGGGGTGAGGCGATCAGCGCTCCACTGAGGCCGCCGAGGAGAAAAGTCACGAGGAAGCCAATCGCCCAGAGCATGGGTGTCTCGAACGAGATGCTGCCGTGCCACATGGTGCCGATCCAGTTGAAGAACTTGACACCGGTGGGCACGGCGATGATGAACGACATGGCGGAGAAGAAGGGCAGGAGGACGGCCCCCGTCGCGAACATGTGGTGGGCCCAGACAACCGCCGAGAGCATGGTGATGCTGATCGTGGCCATCACCATTCCGAAATACCCGAACATCGGCTTCCGGCTGAACGCGGGAATGATCTCGCTGACCACTCCGAAGAAGGGCAACGCGACAATGTAGACCTCGGGATGGCCGAAGAACCAGAACAGGTGCTGCCACAGCAGCGCCCCGCCGTTCGCGGAGTCGAAAACCTGCGCCCCGAACTTCCGGTCGGCTTCGAGGGCGAGCAGCGTGGCCGCGAGCACCGGAAAAGCGAGCAGCGCGAGGATCGAGGTGAACAGAACGTTCCAGGTGAAGATCGGCATCCGGAACATGGTCATACCCGGGGCGCGCAGACAGACGATCGTAGTGATGAAATTGACCGATGCCAGGGTCGTACTGATCCCCGACAGCACCAGGCCCATGGTCCAGAGGTCTCCGCCGGCGCCGGGCGAGAAGACGGCACTGTTCAGCGGAGCGTAGGCGAACCAGCCGAAGTGTGCCGCACCGCCGGGCACCACGAATCCGGACACCACGATGATTCCGCCGAAGAGGAAGAGCCAGTAGGTGAGCGCGTTGAGGCGGGGGAAGGCGACGTCGGGCGCGCCGATCTGAAGCGGCATGATGGCGTTCGCGAAGCCGCCGAACATCGGCGTGGCGAACAGCAGCATCATGATGGTGCCGTGGATGGTGAACAGCTGGTTGTATTGTTCTGGGCTGGCGATCTGAAGTCCTGGCCGGGCCAGCTCCGCTCGCATGAGCATGGCCATCACTCCGGCCAGCAGGAAGAACCCGAACGCGGTGACCATGTAGAGATTGCCGATGACCTTGTGGTCCGTGGTCGTCAGCCAGCCCATGAGCCTCACGCCGGCATTGATGCGCTTGTTGGCCACCCGCTCGGCCGACGCGGCTTCCTGCAGGTTCTGCGCCATCGGTTCTCCGTCCCTCCCGGTTGACTCGATGGTGGAGCCTGCCACCGTAGACGGCCCGCACGACTGGCGGTGACACCTCGAATTTCACCAGTTCACCGGTGCTCCGATCGGGTGTCCCAGGGGCCCGCAGCGTCCAGGGTGCCCGGTCATGAGTCAGACCGCCGTCACGTCTGGTGCGAGTGCCGCTCGCTTGCGGCGGGCGGCCCGGTCACCGAGGACATTCCCCTGGCGACCTCCGCGAGCGACCGGTTCGAAGCCTCCAACACGTCCTCCGGCGCGGTCGACGCACACCTGAACGCGGCGAAGGTCTACGAATACCTCAAGGACTAGCTCGGCCGTGATGGTGTCGACGGCAAGGGCGGCACGATCTATTCCGTCGTCAACGTCGCGAACAACGGCAAGGACTACGCCAACGCCTTCTGGGACGGCTCCAAGATGGTCTACGGCCACATGGACGGCGTGCCGCTGTCCGTGGGCCTGGACGTGGTCGGCCACGAGATGACCCACGACGTCACCGAGCATTCCGCCGGGCTCGTCTACCTGAACCAGTCGGGCGCCCTCAACGAGGCGATCTCCGACTACTTCGGCAACGCCATGGAGACCGGCCGACAAAGGCGTCGCGATGAGCGACCCGACGTCCGGCCTCATCGGTGAATACCTCTGCAACGGCACGAAGCCGCTTCGGGAGTGCGCGCTGCGCGACCTCGACGACGGCCGCAACGCGCGGACGGACTGCAAGCCCATCACGCTCGACATCGACAACGGCGGCGTGCACTCCAACTCCACCATCGTCGGTGGCGCGCTGTGGACATCTGCAAGAACATCGACGCCGGCCTCGCTGACCGCATCATGTACCGGGCGGCCCAGAACTACCTCACCCCGCTGTCCGGCTTCACCGACATACGCAACGCGGTCACCCTGGCCGCGAAGTCCCTGAAGGTCTCAGCGGCCGACCTCGACGCCATCGGCCGGGCCTTCGACGACCACGGCATCGAGCGGGGCTGGGAGCAGAAGTCCGGCACACACGACGGCACCACCATCGGCGCCGACGTCCTGCCCGCCTACGAGGTCTACAGCGGCATCGACGAGCAGGCCGCCCAGATCAGTGGCGATGTCTACGCCATTGGTCACGGTGACGCGATCGCCTGGGACCTGGGCGGCGCCGCCTTCGGCATCACGGTCGGCCGCTTCGGCAAGAAGCCCCAGCACGAGCTGACGCAGTCGGACGCCTACCTGATGGACCCGTCCCTCGACGACGAGCGTGTCGTCTTCACCCGGGTCTCCGCCGTCGGCGTCGGCATCTACCGGGCCGGAGACAAGGGTCAGGGCGCGCGATCAAGAAGCTGGTCGACACCCAGACGCCGACGAGACCGAGCCGGTCACCGAGAACGGCGCCCTCGCCTGCATCAGCACCACTGCCGACGGCGAGCAGGACGTCATGCTCCTGAAGGCCGATGGCACCACGGTCAACGTGACGCCTGAAGCCGGCACCAAGGCCTCGCGCCTCGCCATGAAGAACGGCACCATCGCCTGGGCCGGCGGCGACGGGACGTACCTGTACGTCTACGACATCGCCACGGGGACGACCCAGAACAAGCGGATCCCCGGCTTCCTGTTCAACAGCCTCTCGGACATCCAGCTCACCTCGGACCGCGCCTTCTACCGCATCAGCGGCGGGTTCCTGATCCCGAGCACCACCATCGGATCGACACCGGCTGCCGACGTGAGCCGGATGGCCCCGTCACCGGATCTTGTCGGGCGGGACTTCACCGCTACCGGGCCCGGCACGAAGCTGGTCTCCGATATCACCTGCCTGCCCACGCCGGCCGGCTGGTGGTATCTCGCCACGGTGATCGACCTGGCCACCCGCGAGGTGGCTGGCTACGCGATGGCCGACCACCATTGGGCCGGGCTCGTCGTGGACGCGCTGAAGATGGCTGCCGGTCGGGGCGGGCTGAAGCAGGGCTGCATCGCGCACTTGGACCGCGGATCGGATTGCACCTCACGCGAATATCGCACGCTGATAAGGGAGTTGGGTCTTCGGTAGAGCATGGGCAGAACAGGCTCATGTTGCGATAACGCCGCAGCTGAGAGTTTTTCGGGCTGTTGAAAGCGGAGATCGGGACCACGATCTGGGCATCCCGATGAGGCGGCTCGCGCCGACGTCTTCCGCTTCATCGAGGTCGAGTACAACCGAACCCGTCTGCGGAAGCACCCCGTCTACGGATACGTCACCCCGGTCGAAACCAGGGCCCTGGCAGCGCAGGACCTCGCCCCCGCAGCGTAATCACTCGCTGTCCACGATCGCGGGGGAACTTCATGCCGCTCGTGCACTGCCTTTCGACGAACCGCAGCGCTCCGGCAGGTCACGTCGTTCACAGTGACACATGGTCCAGCCGGTGTTCTCCGGCGCTCTGAGCGCCGGAGAACACCGGCCGGCGTGTTCAGCGGGGGCCGGCTACATGGGGTCCATGTTCTGGTTGCCGCCGCGACTCTCCTGCTCGCTCTGCTCCTGCAATCGGCGGGCCCGGTCCGTCAGCCGCTTACGCTCCTTCGGGTCCGAGGTGCGCGCGGCCTCGTCCTTCATCTCCTGCGCCTTGGCACGCATCTGCTGGGCACGGCCGGATTCACCTGCAACGCTCATGATCACTCCTGGATCTGTCGGGAAGAGCGGGCCTCATCAGCGAAACAGCGCCCCGGCACCCACGCATCTCGAACAGTCACCCACCGCTATCCCCACAGCTCAAGCCCGCCCCGCGTGGGCCGGGGGCGTGTCTGCCCGTTGCATTCTTTGCCGGAGTCTCCCGACCGAACCCTCTGCAGGTGGCTTACCCGGTCGCGGTCCGGCCGCCATCGTCGTGGACAGGAAGACATGAGCGAGGACAGGGTGCCGCGGGATCCGCCCGAGGTGGTCCCGGACATGGAATCTACGAGTGTGACTGCGGTGGATGAGTACCACTGGAGTACGGACGTGAAGGGGCACCTCTTCCCACCACTGCCGTCCGACTGCACGGGGTCGCCTGACTAAGTGTCACCCGACGGTCGAGCAGAGGCAAAAGCCGTTGTCAGTGGTGATCACGGCCGGTCAGCGAGGCCACCGCGGGGGCCCGCCGGGAGACGCGGTCGGTTCGCAGTCGTGTCTGTGGCGGTGGGGCGCCGCCGCGGTCGTCGACCTGACCGGAGTGTGGCTGGCCCCGCCCACTGCCGGGCAGGGTGCTCCGGTGCTGCCGCGTCACGTTCGACGCCGACGACCTGCTCGAACGGCTCCGCCTCTTCCTCCTCTTATTGCTGGGGGAGACCGTGCTCACCATCGGCAGAGCGATGTCGGACGCCCCCGTCGATCCGGCGATCGTCCTGGCGTCCGTCGGCGTGTTCACGCGCTGGCGTGTCTGTGGGCCGCGTACTTCGGTGACGGCGAGGACGTCGTCGCCGTGTACGTCGCGACCACGAGCGACCCGACCCGGGCGGTGGAGTGGGGAGTCAACGTCACCTACTGCTTGCTCGATCCTCGACCGGGACGCCCTCTCCTGCGCCACCGACCCCGACCAGCAACTCGTCGTCCGGACCGCCGAACCCGGCACCCCCTCCCACGACGGCCTACGCATCCTCGACTCCTGGGCTGCGGAGCGCCCCCAGCCCATCTCCCGGTCAACCGATTGACAACGAGCACGCCGCCCGGCGCGCGTCAAAAGGGGCATTGGCCTGGGGCGCGGGCATAGGCGATGCAGTAGGCGATCTCGTGGGGGCGGGTGCTGCTCCGGCGGGCCAGGACCCGGTGCGCTCGGTCGGGCCCGTGCCAGCGCGGTGCTCCGTGCGGGCCCAGTCGTAGAGACCCGCAGGCCGTGGGCTCACCAGAAACCGGAGTGGAAGCGCCGCTCGTGCGGCGCCGCGATGCCCGACCCGGCCGCGACCCGGCGGGATCGCGTCGAGCAGCGGCAGCAACTGGGTTCACTCGAACCCCCGCAGCCGCTTGAGCACCGAGCGTATTTCTACTCCAGTAGCTTTCACCTGGTGCAGTAGCTTGCCAACACCGCCTGGAATCACCAGCTGCCGCGCAGCAGAGCAACCGGAGGGTCACAAATGCCCCGAGAGGCGCCGTACCTTGCAGTAGCCGACGCGCTGCGCGCACGGATTCTCGCGGGAGAGTGGGAGATCGGGCAGCGCCTGCCGTCCCGGGCGCAGCTCGCCGAGGAGTACGGGGTCGGGCGTAACGTCACGCAGAGGGCCATGGATCGCTTGATCATCAAGGGCCTCCTCGAAGGACGCGCGGGCTCGGGCACCTACGTCCGCATGCCGTGCGAGCGCCTGCGGATGGTCCGCTCGCGGCAACGCGAACGCCGGGACGGCTCCCCCTCCCTCGCCGGTATGAAGGAGCGGGGCAAGGCCAGCGCCTGGGATTCGCACAGCCAGACACGAGTCCCCGCTCCTGAGGCAATCGCCGAGCGGCTCGCCATCAGCCCCGGAGACCTCTGCGTCAACACGCACTACGAGTTCCTTGCCGACGGGCAACCCGTCCAGCTCTCCGAATCCTGGGAGCCGATGGCCATCACGGACGGAACGCCGATCGTACTGCCCGAGACGGGCCCCCTCGCGGGAAAGGGGGTGGTTGAGCGCATGCGCTCCATCGGCGTGGACATCGAGACCGTGGTCGAGCTGCCGCGCCCGGCTCGTGCCACCCAGGCACAGGCGAACCTGCTGGGGGTCAGCGTCGAGGACCTGGTGCTCCAGATCGAGCGGACCATCTATGACACCGATGGACGTCCGGTGGAAACCGCCGACATCGTCATTCCGGACGTGCGCCGGGAAGTGGCCTACGAGTTCGTGGTCGACCAGCCGTAGCCGTTGAAGCCAGTAGACCAAAATTTCAAATCCGACAGTAGGTAACTCGAATGTCGATACCCTCCCGACTCGGACTCCTGCGCGATCCGGACTTCGGGCGGCTGTTTGCCGCCACCGCGCTCGGTCAGCTGGGCGATCGCATCATTTTTCTCGCGTTGCCTCTGGTTGCGATCGTGGAATTGAATGCTGACGAGTTCCACGTTGGATTACTGGCCGCGATGACCACGGCAGGCTCACTCCTGGTCGGGCTGCCGGCAGGCGCGTGGGTGGACCGCATGCGGAAGCGATCAGTGATGATCAGCACTGATCTCGCGAGGGCGGTGGCCCTCTTGACGATACCTGTGGCGTGGTGTTCGGAGCTTCTGACGATCTGGTGGCTCTACGCAGTCGCGTTGGTTCATGGAGTGCTGACAGTCTTCTTCGATGTCGCGTACGTGAGTTATCTGCCGCACCTGGTGGGACGCGGCAATCTCATTGAAGGAAACTCAAAACTCTCGGCGATACGCTCGGTAACCAGTATCAGCGGACCAGGGATGGCAGGGCCGCTTGTCGGCTGGCTCGGAGCCCCTGTAACGCTTTTGGTGAGTTCGGTCGGGATGGCGATGTCAGGTTTGCTCGCGACTGGTATCCGCAAACGCGAACAGAAGCCGGAGTCGAGTGAGCGCCCTCAACTGTTTCGAGACATCAAAGAGGGGTTGAAGTTTGTTCTCAAGCATCCTGTCCTGCGTGCAATCATCCTGGGGGATGCGATATTCAACCTCTTCCTGGTCATGTATCAGACCATGTTGCTGGTCTTCTTGGAGAGGGAGATAGAGCTCGAGTCCTTCGGTATCGGCCTCATTCTTTCGGGAATGGGCTGCGGTGCCCTGCTGGGCGCGCTGTCGGCAACCAGCGTCTCGAAGCGGCTCGGGCAGGGTCCGGTCATCTGGCTCGCGCCACTTGTCACCTGTCCGCTGACAGTCCTGATGCCGTTGGCGCATCCGGGTTGGAGCGTGTATGTGGCTGCGCTCGGACTCGCGTCCCTTTCCCTGGGCGGAGTCATCCGCTTTGTGGCTCAATCCAGCTTCCAGCAGACCCTCACACCAGATCGGCTCTTGGGCCGGATGAGCGCGACAGCCCGATTCGTGTCCTGGGGCGGTATTCCGCTCGGCGGGCTTTTGGGGGGAGCCTCGGGCTCTGCGTTCGGAGCAAAAGCTACATTGTGGATCGGCGCCGCCGGCATGACGTCGAGCATTATCCCGTACCTCCTGTCACCGCTTCGAAGCATGCGCGAATTGCCCAAGGGAGAAGATCCCGAGCTCGTGCGTTGAGGCGTACAACGGCTGACACCATGAGGTGCATCGGCCATGATGGTCATGTCTGGCAGGGGAGTCGAGCGCTCCGTCCGGTGTGGCGTCGCCGTGGATCGTGTCGGATGAGCCGTGGGACCGCCTTGAGCCGCTGCTGGCGCAGCGCGACCGGCGCTCCCGGTATCCGGGCCGCAGGCCGTTGCCGGACCGGGAGGTGCTGTGCGCGATTCTGTACATGCTGCACACCTGACCGGCCTCAGTCAGAGTCCAGCCGTTATTGCGCTCCAGCGGCGCAAGCAAACCTCGTATATACGCCAACGCAGATTTCCGCGGCTCGGCCCGGGAGAATCGGTGAACGAACCGGCCGTGCACCTCGGCCAGACCCGCTGACCAACGCCGGGCATCCTCCGGCGTCGCATCCCACCCCAATGACAAGCCCAACGAAACTTCGCACAAAGGCAGTTGCAGTACTTCGGCAGTACTGCTGCGCGCGGTTCGTCGTGGTGCGCCACCTTGTGGTAGGGGCGGATGGGTCGCTGGATCTGCCACGGACGGCGGTGAGCCGTGATGTGATGGCGCCGTGAGCCGCGCTGCAGAAGAGACCAACCGCCGCATGCTTCGGGCACGGGATGCGATGGACCGCGCCTACGCGCAGCCGCTGGACGTCCCGGCCCTGGCCCGGATCGCCCATGTGTCCCAGGCGCACTTCACGCGCACCTTCCGGGCCACGTTCGGCGAGACGCCACACCGCTACCTGCAGCGCCGCCGTGTCGAGCGTGCGATGTTCCTGTTGCGGGAGACCGACCGGAGTGTGACGGACATCTGCTTCCAAGTCGGCTTCGGCAGTCCAGGAACCTTCAGCCGCACTTTCCGCGACATCGTCGGCCGGTCACCGAGGACGTACCGCAAGGAAGCGGCGGCCACGAGCGTACCGACATGCTTCACGATGGCGTGGATGCGGCCGAGCGCCTGAGCGTCCGCACTGCCCGTACCATCCGTCTATTGAGCAGTTTTGGATAAGTTTTCGTCCGGCTTGCCCGGTAGCGTGATGCACATGTTCAACGCCATCACGCACTCGCAGATCTACGTCCTCGACCAGGACGAGGCCCTTGACTTCTACGTCGGAAAACTTGGTCTGGAGGTCAACGCCGATGTCGATCTGGGCTTCATGCGCTGGCTGACCGTCAGCGTCCCGGGGCACCCGGAGCGCCAGATCCTGCTGGAGAGGCCGGGCGCTCCGGCGATGTCCGAGGAGACGGCGCAGCAGGTCCGCGAGCTGGTGACAAAGGGAGTGATGGGTGGCTCGCTCATCTTCAGCACGGACGACTGCCGCAAGACGTACGAGACGCTGCTGGGCCGGGGCGTCGAGTTCACCGAGGAGCCCACCGATCGTCCGTACGGAACCGACTGCGGCCTTCGCGACCCCTTCGGCAACAGCATCCGCTTCACCCAGCCGAGGGCCTGAGGGCTGTCCTACGGGTTACGAGCGGAGCCAGAGCCGAATCGCGGCAACGGTAACGGTGCCGTGAAAGGCATGGGTGGCCGGTCCGCGACGGTGGTGCGGTGCCTGCGCCGCAGCCGCAGACCGGCCAGGCCGACCTGGCGCATGGCCCGGGCAGTCTTCTTGTGGTTGACGCGCTTGCCGTACTCGCGCACTTCGGCGGTGATCCTCGGGACGCCGTAGTGCCGTCCGGGTCCTGGCGAATCCAGCGTATCCGGGCGGCGAGCTCCGCGTCGGCCGTCCGGCGGGCCGCCGGTCGGCTGCCACGACATGTCCGTTCTCAGATTCTCAAGATCCACGTCTCAGGTGTCCAGGATCCGGGGCCAAGGCCTGAACTCGTCCTCACCCACGAGCTGTACACCCTCGCGGCACGCAAGCCCACCTACCGGGAACTGACCCGGGAATGGATGCGTCGCAGCCGCCGCGCCCCGGAACGGCACTTCGACCCGGCCACGGCCCGTCAGCTCGACGCCCTCATCGAAGGACTGTCCATTCACCGTGCCCTCGATACCGAACCCCACGAACGCGCCCTCACCATCGAGGCCATCATCCGTATCACCAGCGGAGGCAGCGGCCCTGGCGGGCAGGCGGACGCGCGGCCGGACGCCTGACCACCCTGCCCCTCAGACGCCTGACCGGTGCCACACCTGACGGCGGTGCCGGTGCTCCTCACCGCCCCAGAACACTGGCTGACCGCCTCGCCCGCACAACGGAGCAGACACATGAGCAACCAGCACACCATTGGCTGGGACGACGCGACCTGGCTCAACCCTCCCCTGGACGCTGTCAGCGACAGCTCCATACATCACCGTCCGGGCCAGCCGTGACGGCGACGCCGTGACGATCCGCGCCCGCCGCGACCACGACCCATGGCGCATGATCCGGCTCGCTCCACTCCCACCCGAGGCACCAGCATCAGCCGGCCCCTTCTGCTGCTCCCCACAGCGAGAGGGCCTGAAAGTGCGGTTCACCGGCTTCTGTCAGGGGTCGGCCGACGCATCACTCCACGACCCGGCCGCATCGTAGAGCAGGGGGCGACACGCCCTTGGCGCCAGAAGCACCTCCGCTCGGAGTAAGCCCGTTCCTGCCGCGCGACTTTCATGTGCGCACGGGCAGGGCCCGGACTACTTCGTGACCGGCGGCGGACATTCTGAACTCAGGATCGCTGATGACTCATTGCTCTCTGGTGATGGGCGGTCTCGCCATGTAGTGTCACCGGCAGATGTCGTGGTTCGCAGTACCTGCCCGCGCTCCGGCGCGGGCACTTTGCTGTGCAGTGCCTGAGAACCAGGGCGATCACCTCCGGGTCCGCGCGGTGCGGATCCGACTATCGACTGAGAGGCACCGGCATGGCCAGCGGAACCGTCAAGTGGTTCAACTCGGAAAAGGGCTTCGGCTTCATCGCTCAGGACGGCGGCGGCCCCGACGTCTTCGCGCACTACTCCAACATCAACTCCACAGGCTTCCGTGAGCTCCAGGAAGGCCAGGCCGTCACCTTCGACATCACACAGGGCCAGAAGGGCCCGCAGGCGGAGAACATCACCGCGGCCTGATCCGGCGACAGGCACCGCCGGGCCCCGGAGCATCCAGATGCTGTTGGTTAATCCGGGGTCCTACGCCTTCTTCGCCCCGTCGATCGTTTGGTCGGCGGGGCGAAGTGCTGCGAAGTGGCTGGTGCGGGTGCGGGCTCGTGGTGTGTCGGTGAGGTGGGCGTCGATGCGGGCGAGGTTGATCGCGGCGCCGGTGAGCTGGTGCTGGAGGCTGGTCTTCGCGAGGCCGCGGTAGCGGGATCTGCGCAGGCCGCAGCGCTGGACGCCTTGGGAGATGGTGCCCTCGACTCCGGCCCGGATCTTGTAGCGGTCTTTCCAGGCATCGGTTTGCTGCTCGGCTCGGGCCGCCTGGACGACTTCGTGTTCGTCCCGGTGCCGCAGGTTGAGCTCGCGGCGTTCGGCTTTGGGTGAGTTCACGCATGCGCGCAGGTGGGGCAGTCACGGCAGTCGGCGGGGCTGAAGCGGACCCGGATGACAGGCAGTCCCTGTTGTGAGTGCCGGTGGTGCCACTGGGTACTGGTGGTCCCGTTCGGGCAGGTCACCTGCTCGCGGTCCCAGTCGATGGTGAACGCGTCCTGTCCGAAGGGGCCGCCGGCCGAAGCGGCGGTGTTGGGGGCCATCGGCCCGTGCAGAACGATCCCGTGGTCCCGGCGGGCGGCGACGACCTGGCCGGCGGTGGGGTATCCGGCGTCGACCCAGTGTTCACCGGGCAGGCAGTCCCGTGCGGCCAGCGCGTCATGGATTTCGGGGACCGTCACGCTGTCGTGGACGGTGGCGACGGTGGTGGCCATGTTCGTGATCAAATTCGGCGTGTCCGGCTCGCAGGTCTCGGTCAGGTGGACCTTGTATCCGTCCCACAGGGTGTCGCGTTTGACGCTGCCGCGGGCCTCGGTGTCATAGGGGGTGACCAGGCGCGTCGCGCCCGGCGGGCGGTCTTTTGGGTCCCGCCGCCTCACCTCGCCCTCGGCCAGGTGGAAGTGCTGGACCCACATCTGCCGCAAGGTCTCCACCTCCGGGAGGGTGCGCAGGCCGGCCGGTGTGTCCGTGGCGAAGACCGCCTCAATCAGGCGCATCCCGTCGCGGCCGATCCGCAGCCCCACCTCGTCGCGTCTGGCGCGGGCCTTGGGGAACCGGGAGTCCTCGGCCCTGGTGGCGTAGTGCTTGAACCACTCTGGCTCCGCGATGTCCGACAGCCAGCCGGGGGCGGCCTGGGCGAGCGCGTTGAGCGCCGATCGCAGGGTCTCGGCGATCATCTCCAGCCAGGACAGCTCACGTGCCGAGGACAGCACATGCGTGGCATCGGTGCGGGCCCGGCCCGCTGTCTTGAGCAGGCCCTTCTCCCGGGCCGCGATCAGGATGCCGTCCAGCACCCGACGCCCGGCGTCAGCCTCCACCAAGCGGTCCCGGAACTCCGACAGCACCGAGAAGTCGAACCCCGGATCATCCAGCGACAGGCCGAGGGCGTACTTGAAGTCGATCCGTGCCCGCACCGCTTCCGCGGCCTGCCGGTCGGTCAGCCCCTCGACGAACTGCAGCACCAGCACCAGGGCCAGCCGCCCCGGCGACCAGGCGAGTTTCCCCCGCACCGGGAACAAGTCCGCGAACTCCTCGTCCGTGAACATCGGCCCCAGCTCGTCCCGGACCCGGATCGCAAAACTCCCCTTCGGGAACGCGGCCCGTGCCACCCGCACCGTCTCTGCCGGAACCTCGCCCGGACCCTTCGGCTGCATCGACATCCGCACCCACCCCATACGACAACATCGGCCTTCAAGACCACAACCGGGTCTTGAAGGCCGACGTCACGCCAGGCCCCGGATTAACCAACAGCATCCATCCACTCCGGGGCCCGGCATTTCCCGCTCGGCCCATTCAGAGGGGCCCGGGCCGCGGCGTGCAGACCACCAGCAGGACTCCGGGCACAGAAGACGTGGGACCCGGAGCCGCCATATGTTGCCCTGCTCACTCGCGCGCTGAGCGCACAGGCGCCAGCCGCCAATCCTCAGCGCCATGCCGGTCTGCGCCTGGCGCGCCAAGCAGCTGGTCAGATGACACCCCCTCGGATAATCCGGAAGCACGGAGCGCAGATGGCTTCTGGGAACACGAGCAGGGTGGGGCTGTAGCGCGGTGGTCGTCGCGCCTTCACGGCATGTAGGAAGACGCCGGTTCGAATCCGGTCGGCCCCACCCAACGCTTCGTGGTCGAACCCGCGTCTGCTCGCATGCGGTCGGGTGTTTGAGTCTGAGGCTGGTCGTTATTACGTAGCGCCGGGCGCTTCGCTGGTTCTCGTACAAGGTGGCGGCCTGACGGCCCAGGTGAGCGCTGTACGGACGGTCCGGCAGTTCCTTGTTGAGGATGCCGAGGCCACGGAAGTAGGCGCCCTTGAACGAGTCGCCGTTGGATGGGTACCCGGCTCCGTCGGGCTCAAGCGCCCCGCGTGACCCAACAGTCGTGAACGGGACGCTGAACACTTCCGGGCGGCTCCGTGAAGTCGCTCAGGACCGACCGGTAACCGAACAGCGGATCATTAACGTCCGCTTTATGAAACACATATGCAGAGCAGCCGGGCTCGCCCTCGCGCTGCTGTTTCTCGTGCTGGGCATCGGCGCCCAGGCCGCGTCCGCGCATGTCACGCGCGAGCATGCGGAACTCGTGGTCGCGCCCGGTGACAACGTCACCAGCGGCCGCCTCATCGTGCACAACGCCGTCGTGGCTCCCGAGCAGGCCGGTGCGTGGGCGGCCGGGCTGCTCTCGGCCCCCTGCCCGGCCACCGGCTCGGGCGTGCCCGGTGACAACGGTGGCGTGCCCGGCGGCGTCGTCATCGAGCTGGCGTGGAGCTGCCACGTCGACGCGCTCGACCTGAGCCCGCTCATCGACAAGGGCGGACTGACCCAGGTCGTCGTCGAGTTCGACGGCACGGCGGTCGACGCCTCCGCAGCCACCCCGCTCGTCGACGTCCACGGCGCACACGCCCTGCCGTCGTTCCCCTGGCTGACCGTCGCGCTCGTCACGGCCGCCGGTGTCGTACTGCTGCTCGTCGTCTACCGACTGCCGTTCCTCGTCCGCGGACTGGGCCGTACCCGGCGGCGCTGGCAGCTGGCGACCGCCGGAGCGGTCGCGCTGTCCTTCCTCGCGCCTCAGGCGGCCTTCGCCGACGACAGCGCGGATCCGGTCGACACCGTCACCGTCGAGGGCACCGTCTTCAAGGACCGCAACGGCAACGGCGAGCGCGACAAGGGCGAGCAGCCCATGCCCGGCATCGACGTCACCGACGGCGCCGTGTGGACCACGACCGGCGCGGACGGCTCGTACAGCCTGCAGATCGACCCGAAGCGGCGCGAGACCGACCTTGTCAGCATCGTCTCGCCCGACGGATACACGCCGGCGCTGCGCAAGGACTACATCCCGCAGTTCTTCCACAAGGTTCCCGAGACCGGCGGCAGGGACGTCGACTTCGCGCTCGTACCCGACCGCAACGCCTCGAACCCCACCGAGAAGTGGGTCATGAACTCCGACCCCGAGGTGAGCAACACCTCCGACGCCCAGGCCCGGAGCGCCCTGCCCCAGTGGACCGGCCAGGTCCAGGCGATGTCCGAAGTCGACGGCGCGACGATGCAGATCGCGACCGGTGACCTGACCGTGACGGACTACGCGGAAGAGCCGCGCCGCCAGCGCGGGTACGACCTGTTCAGCAAGGGCCTCGAGGAGGGGCGGCTCGGTCACCCCTTCTATCCGGTGATGGGCAACCACGACTTCGGCGGCACGGCGACCTCCCAGGGATACGCCGGCAGCATGGAGTACTACCGCCGCAACCTCGCCCCCGAGTGGTACAGCTTCGACCGCGACGGTCGCCACATCGTCGTCCTCGAGGACAACTACGACGCGAGCGGGCTGAAGCCGCAGCTCGAGTGGCTGCGCCGGGACCTCGCCCGGCACGCGGTCGGCAAGCAGGTGTTCGTCTTCGCCCACCGCTCTCTGTTCACCCAGTGGGGCCCGGGCGCCGGCATGCAGCCGACGATCGACGAGCTCGCCAAGTACGACGTACGGATGGTCGCTGCCGGTCACAACCAGCAGGCCGAGTTCCGGCGTGGCGCCTTCAAACGGTCCGTCGAGATCAACAACCAGGGCACGTACGGCATCGACGGCGCTCACCCCGACTACAAGGTGCTCGACTTCAGCGCGATCACGGACGATCCGCGCACGCCCCGCAACGAGGACACCGGCCATGTGACCGGCATCCACCGGCAGTTCGACATCGACGACGACGTCGCGCTGGTCAGCCCCGCGCAGGGCAGCGTGCACGGCGCCAAGGCCGCAGTGCCCGTCGAGGTCTACGCGGAGGACGACGGCCGCACGCCCGCCAAGGCGGTGCTGACCGTCCGCGACAGCCGGGGGCACCTGGTGAAGCGTCAGGACGTGCGCTTCGGCAAGGGGGCGTCCCGCCCCGGCATCGAGAACTGCTACACCCCGCCCGGCGGCACGCCGGAGCCCTGCCCCGACACACGCGGCGCCTGGACACGGGCGAGCGGCACACTGCACGGGCTGCGGCCCGGCACGTACACCGTCGAGTCGGTCGCGTACGACACCCGGGGCAAGCGGTTCCCCGCCATGAAGAACACCTTCGAGATCGTGCGCGACTCCGAGCTCGCGAAGCCCAGGACCGGGCAGGAATGGCTGCGGCAGGGCGGCGACGAGGCCGGGCGGTCCGCGAGCGGCGACGAGCCCGGCGCGAAGCTCGACCTCAGGTGGGCCCGCCACACCGGCGAGCAGTTCAACCTCAACGGCTCGGTGGTCGCGGACGGCAAGCTCATCGTCTCGTCCCGCGCCTTCGACTCGCCGTACAGCATGATGCTCGCGTACGACATCGCCTCCGGGCGTGAGCTGTGGCGTACGTACCTGGACGGCGATGCCGAGTCGGCGCCGACGCTCCACGGCGGCATGGTCTATCTGACCACCGGCGTCGGCCGGATCTACGCGCTCGACGCGGCGAGCGGCCGGATCGTCTGGCAGTCGATCGACCGAGAGGAGACCCACGGGGACACCGTGCGCCGCTACGGCCGCGCGGGCGGACCTGTCAGCGTCTTCGCGCTGGCGGGCGCGGAGCGCCGCTCCGTCGCCGTCTACCAGGACGCCTACACGGTCCGCTGCCGTGACGCCAAGACCGGCGGCGTGCTGCCCGGTGGTTTCGATGCCGCGTTCTCCTGGGGACAGGCACACAGCACGGTGATCCGCGAGCCCGGCTCCAACACCGCCTACCTGCACTCCATGTCGAGCAACACCGTCATCGCCATGGACCTCGCGACCTGCACCCAGCTGTGGGTGAAGGACACCGCGGGCGACATCGACAGCCACTCCTCGCCCGTCCTGACCGACCCGGCCACGGGCGAGGCGAAGCTGGTGACGTTCACGACGTACGGCGTTCGCGGGCACGACCCGAAGACGGGCGCGGTGACCTGGGAGTCCAAGCTGGGCGGCGGCAGCACCTGCGAGCCGGGGCGCGCTCCGCTCACCAGCCCGGCCGTGTGGGGCGACATCGCCTATGTCGCGGGCCGGGACGGTGTCGTACGCGCCTACGACACGAGCGCGACCGATCCGTCGAAGCCGGTGTGGGAGGCCAAGTCCGGCTATCTGGCGGGGGAGAGCCCGCTGGACGACAAGTGGCGGGTCGCCATGGGCTGTTCGGCCGGTGCCGGTTCGCCGACGATGCACCCGCTGGTGACGAAGTCCCATGTGTATGTCGGGACGTGGGACGGTCGCCTGCTCGTCCTGGACCGGGCAAGCGGGACGCAGGTCGCCTCGTACAACCTCGGCGCGGGAGTGGCCTCGGCCCTCTCCGTGAGCGGTGACTGGGTCTTCGCCCTCACGGACGACGGCACAGTCCACGCTCTCGCCGCACGCCGGAAGTAGAGGGGAAGCACCACCGTGCGATCACCTCGCAACGGGGTGCTGCTCCTGCTGGCTGCCGTCCTCGCGCTGCTCCTGGGCAGCGCGGGGACGGCGCAGGCGCACCCCTTCGGAACCCCTCCCGTCGTGAAGATCGAGGCGGCGGGCACCGCCGTCGACGCGACCTGGTCCGCGCAGCGCGACGACATCGCCATCCTGAAGAACGAGTCCGGCGGTGACGAGGCGGGCTATCTGCGCTCGCACATCGTCGTACGACAGGACGGCCGCCCGTGCCGTGTGGACCGGGCGGACGGAGTGAAGCTCCACTTCGTCTGCCCGCGGCCGGTGGACCGCATAGAACTGACTGTCACGGCGCTGACAGACGTCGATCCGGCGTACCGGACACTGTCGGTGACGGACACGGGCTCCGGCGGGCTGCACACGGCACAGGAGCCGACGCGGACGCTGACCCTGAAACCGGTGGCTGCGGGGACCGCCGCGGCCTCACCGGCCGCTTCGGGGTGGGGGGCCTGGACAACCGACCTGACCTCACTGCTGGACCACGGCGCGGCCCTCCCGCTGGCTCTGCTCGTGGCCGCGGCCGTGGGTGCGCTCCACGCCTGCGCGCCGGGGCACGGGAAGTCGCTGGCCGCCGGGTATCTGGTGGGCGCCAGGGGCAGGCCGCGCGACGCGGTGTGGCTGGGCGGGATCGTCGCCGTGATGCACACGTTGTCGGTCGCCGCCCTGGCGGTCGGCTGGTGGCTGGCGGCGAACAGCACGCCGGACATCGCGGCGCTGACGGGGTGGCTCCAGCTGATCGCGGCGCTGGTGGTGGTCGGGGTGGGGGTGAGCCTGCTGCGGCGGCATCTGCGCCACCGAAGGCACCACCATTCCCATCACGGGCCTGATCACGATCACGGGCATGACCACGGGCATGACCACGGGCACGATGACGGGCACAGCCATCACATCCCGGATGCCCCGTCCCTCCTCACCTGGCGAGGCCTCGTGCTTCTCGGCGCGTCGGGCGGCCTGCTGCCCTCGCCGTCCGCCTTCCTCGTCCTGCTCACCGGCCTGCTGACCGACAAGGTGGGTATCGCCCTCGCGATGGTCGCGGCCTTCGGCCTCGGCATGGCGCTGACGCTCACCGGCGTCGGCCTGATCGTGCTGCGCGGCCGGGACGCGCTGCTGGACCGTGTCTCCCGCTCCCGGACGCTGCGGACGTGGACGCCGAGGGTTCCGCTGTTCGCGGCCTCGGCGGTGGTGGCCGGAGGGACGGTGGCCTCGGCGGTTGCCGCAGGCCACCTCCTCGCTCCGTGATCTCCGTAGCTCAGTGAGTTCTGTGACCTCCGCGTACGACAAAGGCGCCCCCGTCCGGCCTGAAACCAGGCGGGGGCGACCTGCTCCGGCAGGCCGGATGGTGCGAGACCGGTAACCAGGACGGCCTTGTCTCACCGGACGGACACGTTGACGTCGAACTCCTCACCGGATTGCCCTTGCGACGACCGCTTTTTGGAGCCTGCCCGCCTGAACCGGCCGCATACCGCGGGCCGAGGCGCCCTCAGCCGTTACCTCGGCCGTACGCCTGGCAATGCGCCGTGGGCCCGGAGTTGCGGACTCCAAGCCCACGGCCGACGGCTCTCCCGGGCATTGAGCACAGAGGGAGTCCCCGGCGGCATCGGCTACTGCAGTCTGCCGATCTCCGTCAGCCGGTCGACGTAGGTCTGGGGTATCCGACCGCTGAGGTCGGGACCGACGTTCAGCAGGAAGAGGGAGTTGCCGGCATTGGCCTTGTGGAGGTTGTCGACGATCTCCTGGGCCGAACGCGGTCGCCCTGTGGACGTGGTGTGGAACCAGGTGCGGTTCGTGTCCAGAGTGTCGCTGCTGTCGGTGGGACGCGCATTGGTGGCCGGAGGCATGCCTTCAATCCGCTGAATGGGATCAGTAGAAGCAGAACAACCTGCTGTCGCCTCTCGCGGCCCGCTGCTTCAACGCGTTCGGCGTCTCGCCGACCGACATCAACACCACGTTCTTCGACCTCAAGAGCCGTGACCATCCCGTGGCGATCGGTGGTCACCAGCCCTGTTCCCTGCGGGTCACCTGCCGATACGGCGCCACTGCTGTCCCTTTCCCCCATTGGCCGCCTGTTGCTCGACCGTCGTGCCGTCGGCCGTGGAATCCCCGGTGACGCCGAGAACCAGGCCGCTGCGGGAGCAGGTGACGGTGACACAGCCGTCGCCGGCTTCGGTGATCTTCCACTGCTGACTGGTGCCGTGTTCGGGCGTCCATTGGACGATCTTTGCGCCGGCGGCTGTGGCGCCGTCAGAGACGGACCAGACCAGGGGCGTGCTGCCGTGGACGGTGTTGATCTCGTACAGGCCCTCGCCGACGGGGATGAACCGGAACTGCTGGTTCACGGCCGAGTTGCGGGTGTATTGGATCAGGCCGGTGCCCTTGGCGGTGGAGGCACCCGGGACGTCGACTGCCTTGCCCGTCTTGCGGTTGACCAGTTGGAAGACGGTGTGCTGGGCAGGCGGCACGACCGCCACGGATCCGGCGGAGGGTATCGTGATCCGGCTGCTCCAGTCGCCGAAGACGACCACGGTGGACCTGCCCGCGGCCCCCCGCAGCGTCGCGCGGGTGACCTGGCCGTTCTTCCACTTCATGTCGAGCGTGAAGCCGCCGCGCACCCCGATTCCCGTGACGGACCCGGCGGCGGCCCAGGCCCGCGGCAGGGCCGGCAGCAGCTCCACCCGTCCGGGACGGGACTGCACCAGCATCTGGATCATTGCCACCGGAGTGCCGTAGTTTCCATCGATCTGGAAGACCGAACTGCTGCCGAAGCTGTACATGTTGAACATGTTGATCGCGCTGCCGTGGCTGAAGTTCACCGACGGCTTCAGCACGTCGAGGACGAGCTGGTATGCCTTGTCCGGATTCTTCAGCTTCGCCCAGCACGTGGCCCGCCATGCACTGCCCCAGCCGAAGCTGGCCATGCCGCGTGCCTCGAGCAGCTTGGTGGCGCCCGAGACGAGGGCCGTCGGTGAGTGCTCGACGGCGATGCGGTCACCGGGGAAGAGGCCGATGAGCGGTGACAGGTGGCGATGGGTGGTCTCGCCGAGGTTGTCGTCACTCATCCACTCCTCGAGCCAGCCGCTGGTGGCGCTGACCTCGGGCATGTACAGCCGGTCCTGAAGCGCGGAGACGGTGGAGGCATAGGCGGAGTCCTTGCCCAGCGCAGCCGCGGTGGACCGGTAGTTCTGGAACAGCTGCCGGACCAGCTCCTGGGCGTAGGTGATGCCCCGGGCGTTCTGGGGTCCGTGCTCGGGAGACCAGTCGTGGTCGTCGACGAGGACCTGTCGCGTGCCGCCCCTCGTGGGGTCGGACACGGTCATGGTGATCAATCGCGACTCCCAGAACTCACAGGCGCCCTTGAGTAGGGGGTAGATCTTGGCCAGGTGGGCCGTGTCCTGGGTGTACTCGTAGTGCTCGTAGAGGGAGTTGCATATCCACGCGTTGCCGGCCGGGTGCCACCACCAGCCGTTTCCGCCCCAGATATTCGTGGAAATCGCCAGGGTCCAGCCGGCCACCTTGCCGGAGGTGTTGCGGAACCGGTTGCGGGGGTCCTGGAAGAGGCTCTTGGTCGTGGCCTGCCAGCCGGGCAGCTGAGCAACGCAGTAGTCGGTGAACGCCTCGAAGCATTCGGGCAGGCCCGCCCGGTCCGGCAGCCAGTAGTTCATCTGGACGTTGATGTCGCTGTGGTAGTCGCTCATCCAGGACGGAGTGTTGCTGTCGATCCACAAGCCCTGAAGGTTGGTGGGAAGACTGCTGCGGGAGCCGCAGATCGTCAGATAGCGGCCGAACTGCAGGTAGGCCGCCTCCAGCTCCGGGTCCGGTGCGGAACCGGCCGCCGCACGGGCAGCAAGCCGAGCGGGCGTGTCCATCGCTCGCTGCGCGGCGGACGACGTGCCCAGGTTCACCGTCATGTGCTGTTGGAGGCGCCGAAAATCGGATACATGCGTGGCCAGCAACGCCGTACCGGCGACCGCCGCCGCCGACGCCTTGGCCCGTGCCGTGTCCAGGGGCACGAGCGAGGTGTCCTTGTACAACTGGGACGCGTCGGCCTTGTAGTTGGTGCCACCCGAAATGATCAGCAGCACCTCGGTGCAGTTGCTGAACGTCACCTCCGTACCGGCCGCCGAGACGGTGCCGTCCTTGCCGGCAGCCTTCACGACCGTCGCGTACCTCAGGCCGTTCGGCAGCGCCGCCGAGAACGACGCCTCCGCGGCACCCGCATCCACCGTCACCGTCTCGCCGCGGGTCCCCGACAGTGTCATGGACCCGGTGTAGGAGCCGCCGCCGCTCTGCGACAGCCGCACAACGATCACGTCGTCCGGATGGCTGGAGAACACCTCACGCCGGTACGTCACACCGCCGAGCCGGTAGGAAGCGGTCACCAGGCCGTTGCTCATGTCCAGCGTGCGGCGGTAGCCGTTGACGGCGCCGACCGTGTGTGCCGGAATCTCGAGAAAGGCCTTGGCCAGCATCCCGAACGTACCGAAGTCCCCCGTGTCGTAAGGGAACTGCCCGTCCGACTGGAGTGCGGCGTTGGCATGGCCGGTCCACAGCGTCGCATCCGCCAGGACCATCACATCACGGGACGGGTCGCCGGTGACGAGAGCACCCAGCCGGCCGTTCCCGACCGGCAGCCCCTCTTCGATGATCCTGTTCTCCGCGCCCGGATTGGTGTACCAGAGCATCATCGCGTCGCGCTTCGGCACCAGCGACAGCGTTGCCGGCCGCGTCACAGCGGCAGCGTTCGTGGTGAACTCCGGCAGCGAGGACAGCGCGAGAAGCGCACCCAGCGATGCCGCCGTGCGCAGTACGCCGCGACGTGACATGCCGCCCTCGTTTTCGGCGGGGGGCTGGGAAGGTGTACGACGGGACATGGGCGTGCGGCTCCTTCTGGGCAGGCGGTACCAGGTACGGGGCGTCCGACGGCCCTGAGGCGGCGTCTGGGCAGAAGTGCAGTGGCATGGACGCGTCCTGTCAATGACTTCGACAAGATTTCCTATATGGTTTGTCGTCTGCTCAATCAAGCGATGCGTCTGACTTGCAAGCCCCCTGCAGGCAACACCGAGCCGCGGTCGCGCACCGCGATCACTCTAGAAAATCAGCCTTGGACCTGGGGTTTTGCCGCTCAGGGGTTCCTGGCCCCAGCTTCCCTCCGGTGGCGTCATGGCTCATCAGGGAGATGAATCGCGCCACGGGTCTTGACTGGGAACCATCGCTGGTCAACCATCACCCTCATCAATTTCCTATTTGATTATCAGGGGGGTGGTGGAGATGCGGCTCCGGACCAGAACTGTTCTGCGGGGCGTACTCGCCGTCGTTGTTCTGGCGGCGGGCTCCGTTGCATGCACCGTGAAGACCTCGGACGAGCCCACCGGCGACGGGACCCGAGCCTCTGTCAGGGCCGGCGCCGGTACAGCCGAGCTCGCCGACGGATCCGGTACCAAGGTGGCACTCGTGCCCGGAGGCGCCCACCCGTACTTCCAGCCATGGAAGACGGCAGGGGCCATCGCCCGGAAGACGTACGGCCTCGCAGGCGTGACCTTCGACGAGACCGCCGAGTGGGACCAGCAGAAGCAGAACAACCTGCTGTCCACCCTCGCAGCGCGCGGTTACAACGCTTTCGGCGTGTTCGGGGTCTCGCCGACCGACATCAACACCACCTTCGCTGACCTCAAGTCGCAGGGTCTCACGGTGGCCTCGCTGGGCTCATGCCCGGCCGGTGGCAAGAACGAGGCCGACTTCTGCCTGTCGACGGACGTCGAGCTCGCCGCGTACAAGGCGGCCCGCGCTGCCGTCGATGCCATGGGCGGCAAGGGAACGCTGGTGCACCTCACCGGCAACAACGTCGATGCGAACACACAGTTGCGGATCAAGGGCGTCGCCAAGGCGGTGACCGAGTCGGGCGGCAAGATCAAACTGCTCCAGACCATCACCGACATCGACAAGGACCTCCAGACCGCGCAGAAGGCGGTCTCGGACCTGCTCGCGGCCAAGGGCAACCAGATCCAGGGCATTGTCGCCACCGCCTACAACCCGGCGGTAGCCGCCGCCGACGCGGTCAAGAGCACGGGGTCGGCGGCGAAGGTCGTCGCCATAGACGACGATGCCAAGATCCTCAACTCGATCGGGCAGGGCTCGGTCGCCGCGACCGTGGTGCAGAACCCGGTGGGGCAGGCCGATGTCGGAGCGTGGGCGCTGGCACTGCTGCAGACCAAACAGTGCACCATGCGCAACCCCGGGCAGATCGTGGACTCCGGCTCCTTCGTCGTCACCAAGGCCAATGCCGGCGACTACGACAAGGACCGGAAGGCGAAGACCGAGCAGCTCAAAAAGCAGTTCGCCGAAGAACTCCTCGACTGCAACTGACAACTGCCGCGCGCACTACAGAAATCGGACCTCGCACAATGAGCATCATCACGACCGCCACGGCCCTGCTGGCCGATATCGCCGTGGAGAAGGACCGCACCGACGCTGTGCAGGCCTTCGTCAAGCAAGAGACGATCCTGGTCGAGATCACAACGACGGATGGTCTCCAGGGAACCGGCTACGCCTACACGATCGGCACCGGGGGAACATCCGTCCTGAACCTGCTGCGGGAGCATTTGCTGCCCCTCCTCGCCGGCGAGGACGCCCGCAACGTCGAGGCGCTGTGGCAACGGCTGTTCGCCACGACCAGAGCGACCGCCACCGGAGCCATTACCTCCCTGGCACTCGCCGCCGTGGACACGGCCCTGTGGGATCTGCGCTGCAAGCGCGCGGGCGAACCGCTGTGGCGGCTGGCGGGCGGCCATCGCCGCGAAGTGCCGGTATACGACACCGAGGGCGGCTGGCTCCACCTGAGCACCGACGACCTGGTCAAGTCGGCGCTTCAGGCACAGCAGGCCGGATGGGCGGGCGTCAAGATCAAGGTGGGCAAGCCGCACGTCTCCGAGGACGCAGAGCGACTGCGCGCCGTGCGCGAGGCCGTGGGCCCGTCGTTGCACATCATGACCGATGCCAACCAGTCACAGACCATCTCCTCGGCCCACCAATTGGCAGCCGCTCTGGAGCCCTACGACCCGTACTGGCTCGAGGAGCCCATGCCGGCCGACGACATCAGCGGTCACGCCCGCCTGGCGCGCGCAACGAGGATTCCGATAGCCGTCGGTGAATCCATGTACTCGATCATGCAGTTCCGCAACTACCTCGAGACCGGGGCCGCGTCCATCGTGCAGGTGGACGCCGCTCGAATCGGCGGGATCACGCCGTGGCTGAAGGTCGCTCACATGTCGGAAAGTCACAACGTCATGGTATGCCCGCACTTCCTGATGGAACTGCACGTGAGTCTCGTTGCCGCGGTGCCCAACGGGAAGTTCGTCGAGTACATCCCGCAGCTGCGCGCCGTGACGCGGACCGAACTGACGGTCCGCGACGGCATGGCCGTCGCACCCGACGAGCCGGGCATCGGCATCGACTGGGACATGGACTCCATCGACAACCGGAGGGTGTCGTGAGGACCCCCATGGCTCCGCCCGATGACGACGTGGACACCACCGCGCCGCGCTCGGCGCACAAGCCGCCGTTCTGGGTGAACCAACGGCTTGGTCTGCTCGTGCTCATCCTCGTCCTGTGCGCTCTGTTCGGCGTGCTGCGCCCCGCCTTCCTGGACGAGCGGCTCGTCCTCTTCCCACTGCTGCGGGACATCGCGACCCTGACCGTGGTCGCCCTGGCCCAGATGGTGGTCCTGTCCGTCGGGCACATGAACCTCGCCGTCGGCCGTATGGCCGCTTTCGGAGCCCTGTTCGCGGGGTTCGGCTACGACCGGCTGGGTCTCTCGCTGCCGCTGGGCCTGCTGCTGTGCCTCTTCGCCGGAGCCGCCATCGGCGCCCTGACCGGCTGGATCATCGCCCGCACCGGTGTGAGCTCTTTCGTGGTGACCCTGGCCATGGACTTCGCGTTGCTGGGTCTGGTCTCGCTGCTGTACTCGGCTCTCACGGAGAACGCGGCGTTCACCACCAGGCCGTCGGGGCTGGCCGAACTGCGCTCCTACTCACTGGCCGACATCTGCGTCGGCCCGGTGTGCGGCTCCCCCGCCGTGCCGCAGATGATTCAGTTCACCGTGCTGGCGCTGGCCGGCCTCGGCTTCCTGTACGGCTGCACCCGTCTCGGCCGGGAACTGCTGCTCACCGGTGCCAACCCGGCGGCGGCCGAACTGTCCGGCATTCCCACGAGCCGTCGCGTCATCGTCGCGCACGCCATGTCGGGACTGCTCGCCGCGCTCGCCGGCTTCATGGCCGCCGTCGGCACCGGAACGTTCCGCGCGTCCATCGGTGACGACTTCATGCTGCCGTCGTTCCTCGGCGCGGTGCTCGGCGGGACCCTGCTCACCGGCGGCGTCGTCTCGGTGATCGGCGCTCTGCTGGGAACCTCTCTGGTCGGCGTGATCCGCAAGGGCCTCGACCTGCTCGGTGTTGGCCTCGAGAGCCTGAACATCTACCTCGGCTGCGTTCTGCTGCTGGCCCTGTCGGCCGACCGCGTGCGCACTGTCGTGTCCTATCGCAAGGTGGTGCGCTCCACATGATCACGACCAATGATCGGGGAGCCCGGACCGGCGCGGCCCTGCGTCAGTTCTCCCGCTCGACGACGATGACTCTGCTCTGCGTCGTGCTGGCCGGGTACATCGCCCTGGGTGTGGCCTCCTCGGGTTCCTTCTTCGACGGCCCTTCCGTACGTACCTTCCTGCAGTACCTGGCCACGCCGATCCTGATCGGTCTCGCCCAGATGGTCGCGTTGTGTGTGGGACAACTCAATCTCGCGATCGGTGCCCTGGGCGGCTTCAGCGCCTGTCTGATGGGCGTGCTGATGGCCGACAGTGGTGTTCCGGCGCCGATCGCCACGACGGTGGGCGTGCTGACGGCGACGGTCATCGGCCTGGTGACCGGCCTGTTCATCGTGGCGACGCGGATCAACGGTTTCATTGTCACGCTCGGCACGATGACGATTCTGCTGGGAGCCCAGTACCGACTGGCCGGCACCCGTACGGTCGACGGCTATTCCGAGACCCTCAAGGACCTCGGCAGAGCAGCGCCGTCGAACACTCCGCTGGTGTTTCTCGTCGCGCTGGCCTCGGCTGCCCTGCTCGCAGCGTTCATGTACCGCACCACTGCGGGACGTCGCCTGCTTGCTGCCGGCGGCAACCCGCTGGCGGCCAGGCTGTCCGGCATCTCCACCGACCGGCAGATCGTGCTCGCCCACACGGTGTCGGGTCTGCTGGTCGGCGTGGCCGCGCTGACTGCGACAGCCTCACTGCCGGGTGTCAACCGCAGCGTCGGCGGCGACTGGCTGCTGCCGAGTTTCGCCGCGCCCATCATCGGGGGTGTCGCTCTCAACGGCGGCTCCGTCGCGGTGTTCGGCACGGTGCTTGCGGCGTTTGTGATGCGGCTGATCGACGCCGCGCGGGCCCAGTTCTCGCTCGACCCGAGCTGGGTGAACTTCCTCATCGGCCTGGTCGTGCTGGGCACCGTGGTCGGTGGGCGCATGCACCAGACGCATCTTGAGAAGAAGGGCAAGGCGCAAGGACGTATCCCACCGGCGCCCGTTGACATCCCACCGTCTCCCGTGGATACCGGCCGCGAGACGGACGGCGCCCTGCCGACCGCGGGAGGTGCGCGATGAGCAACGTCCTTCTCGAATGCCAGGACGTCGTCAAGGTCTTCCCCGGAGTACGGGCTCTGGACGGCGTCGGACTACGTCTGACGGCGGGCTCGGTACACGCCCTGCTGGGTGAGAACGGCGCAGGCAAGTCCACCCTGATCAAGGTGCTGACCGGTGTGCACACCCCCGACGGCGGCCGTCTGACCTGGCTCGGCAAGGAGGTCCACCTGCGCTCTCCGCTGGAGGCAACCCGTACCGGCATCGGTGTCGTCCACCAGGAACGCAACCTCATCCCCGGCTTCTCGGTCGCGGAGAACATCACGCTGCAGAGCCCTCCCTCACGCCGCGGGCTCGTCGACCGTGACGCGATGACGGCCCCCGCACTGGGCTGCCTGGCGGAACTGGGCCTGGAAATCGATCCGCACCGGCCTGTCCGAGAACTGTCGGTGGCACAACAGCAGCTGGTGGAGATCGCGAAGGCGCTCTACACCGAGAGCAAGGTGCTGCTCCTCGACGAGCCGACCGCTTCGCTCTCCCCGCAGGAGGCGGAGCGGCTGTTCGACGTGATTCGGCGGCTGACGGACAAGGGCACCTGCGTCGTCTTCGTGAGCCACAAACTCGAAGAGGTCTTCGCGGTCTGCGACACCGTCACCGTGCTTCGCGACGGCAGGTCCGTGCTCGAGTCCTCGCCGCTCCCGGATCACACGCACGACGACGTGGTCGGCCTGATGGTGGGCCGGGCCCACGCCGCGACGGACATGGAGCCCCGTGCCGTCGATACCACCGCCGCCCCGGTGCTCTCGCTCGACCGGCTCTCCACCGCCGACGGACACGAGGACATCTCATTGGACGTGCGTCCCGGTGAGATCGTCGGTCTGTACGGTCTGGTCGGCGCCGGACGCAGCGAACTCGTGAAGGCGGTGCTGGGACTGGACCGGTGCACCGGCGGTGAGATCAGGGTGCACGGCAAGCCGGCCCGGATCAGGTCACCGCGCCAGGCGCTCCACCGGTTCGGCATCGGCTACCTGACCGAGAACCGCAAAGAGGAGGGCGTCTTCCTGGAGCAGCCCATCCAGCGGAACATCACTGTGACGGTGTGGACGAGACTTGCCAAGGCCCTCGGATTCGTCTCCGCCCGCGAGGAGCGGGACGTGGCGCAGGCTCTGGTCGAGCGCCTGGGCATCCGCATTTCCGGGCTCGGGCAGAACGCCGGCGAACTGTCCGGAGGCAACCAGCAGAAGGTGAGTCTGGCGAAGTGGCTCGCGGCCGACACCCGCCTGCTCATTGTCGACGAGCCGACCGTGGGTGTCGACGTCCGTACCAAGCACTCCTTTCACGAGCTCCTGTGGGAGCTCGCTCGCGATGGCCTGCCCATCCTGCTGATCAGCAGCGACCTGGCGGAGATGATCACACTGGCGGACCGTGTCATCGTGATGGCCGATCACCGCATCCGCGGGGAGGTCGCCAACGACCGCGACTACGAAGGGATGAGCGGCAGGATCATCCGCATCATCCACGACCGCGCGATCTCCGCCGTGACAGCGACGGCGGATGCCGGATGAAGCGTGTGGCACAGGTGATCCGGGTCCGCCCGGAGAAGCTCGACGAGTACCGCGAGCTGCACCGCGATGTTCCGCAGCCGGTGCTGGACCGGCTGCGGGCCTGTCACATCGCGAACTACTCGATCCACTTTCTCGGCGACCGGCTGTTCAGCTACTTCGAGTACCACGGAGACGATCTGGCCGCCGACCTCGCCCTCATGGCCGCGGACAGGGCGACGCAAGCCTGGTGGCGGCTCACCGACCCATGCCAGGAGCCCGTCGAGGAGGCGGCGCCCGGAGAGCGGTGGGCATCGATGGAGCAGGTGTTCTTCATGGAGTGATCCGACCGGACTCTGCATTTTCTCACGCACGCCCTGTCGAACAGGAATCTCCTTGCCTTCAGACACCACCGCGCGGGTCGTCGCTCCGGACACCTGCGGCATCCGCTTCCCAACCTCCCGGAGGTTGGACTGCTCGGACGCGGTGAACCCCGCCCCCGATTTCTCCGCTGCATGCCTCCACCTTCATGAGCGCTTCGGCGACCCCGTGGTGATCCGGGACGGCCACTTCCTCAAGGCCGGCGCGCCGGGTCTCTCGGCGACGAGACTCGCCGACTCCCTCCCGACGTACGCATATCCCCATGCGGCGTTCTGGCCCGCCGTCGGCGCGGCGCGGCACGCCGGCCTCGGCGCCACCACCACGGAGGTGTCCGCATGACCGCCGAACTCACCGGACTGCACGCTGTCGTCACCCGCGGTGCCTCAGGAATCGGGTTAGCCACATTCCGGCTTCCCGTGGAACGGGGTGCCCGCGTTGCCGTCCTCGATCTCGATCCGTCCAGCTGCGAGCCGCCCCTGACAGGGCTGCACGGTCTGCGCCTGAGGCCGGTCGGCATATGAACAAGCTTCTCAGAAGGGAACCACTCGGCAGCAGCACCGCGTGGACATCGCCCCTTTCCTTCGGCGCGGCGGCCCTTGGCAACCTCTTCACCGAGATGATCGACGAGCAGGCGGCCGCCGCCCTCGACTCGGCCTGGAACCACGGCATCCGGTCGTTCGACACGGCACCGCACTACGGTCTGGGACTGTCCGAACGCCGCCTCGGAACCGCGCTGGGCGTCCGGCCACGAAACGAGTACACCGTCTCCACCAAGGTCGGCCGCCTGCTCGAACCCGCCTCCGGCGTAGTGGGAGGCGACCTTGCCAATGGCTTCGCAGTGCCGGCAACCCACCGGCGGGTGTGGGACTTCAGCGCCGACGGCGTGCGCCGCAGCCTGGACGACAGTCTGACCCGCCTCGGCCTGGACCACGTGGACATCGTGTACCTGCACGATCCGGACGACCACGGGCAGCAAGCTCTCGACGAGGCCTGTCCCGCCCTCGAACGGCTGCGCGCGGAGGGCATGGTGAAGGCCATCGGGCTGGGGATGAACCAGCCCTCCATGCCGGCCCGCTTCGTACGGGAGACCGACATCGACGTCGTGCTGCTTGCCGGTTGTTACACACTCCTGGAGCAGAGCGGTCTCCAGGAATTGCTGCCGCTCGCCGCAGAGCGAGGTGTCTCGGTGGTGGCAGGAGGCGTCTTCAATTCAGGGCTGCTCGCAGCGCCCGGACGGGGAGCGACCTACGGCTACCGGACGGCCGCGCCGGACATGCTGGAGCGTGCGCTGTCCCTGCAGCGGGTCTGCGAGAAGCACGGAGTACCCCTTCGGGCGGTCGCGGCACGCTTTCCCCTGGGCCACCGCGCCGTCGCGTCCGTGCTGCTCGGTCTGCGCAGCGCACAGGAGGCGGAGGATGCGGTGAGGCAGTTCCAGCGCCCCCTGCCGGCCCCTCTGTGGGAGGACCTTCGCGCCGATGGGCTGCTCCCCGCGAACGTACCGCTCCCGCTGAGCCCGTCGCCCGGCCGGAGCGGCGGCGAACCGCGTACAGGGAGTGCCGTATGACCGCACCGATCGTCGTTGACGCCCACCACCATGTGTGGGACCTGGCCGTACGCGACCAGGGCTGGATCACCGGCCCGGCCCTGGCGCCGCTTCGCCGCAGTTTCTCGCTGTCGGAACTGCGCCCGGCGGCAGAAAAGGCCGGAGTCGTCGCGAGCGTCCTCGTGCAGACGGTGACGGTCGCTGAGGAGACACCGGAGATGCTGGCCCAGGCGGCATCGGAGACGCTGGTCGCCGGGGTCGTCGGATGGACCGACCTCACCGCTCCGGGTGTGGCGGACAGGCTCGTCGAGCTGCGTGGGATGCCCGGAGGCGAACATCTGGTGGGCGTGCGTCACCAGGTCCAGGCCGAAGCCGACCCTCAGTGGCTGGTACGCGAGGATGTGCTGCGGGGGCTGGCCGCGGTCGCCGACGCGGGCCTCGCGTACGACCTTGTCGTCCTGCCGCACCAATTGCCGGCGGCCACTGCTGCGGCACGCCGTCTGCCCGGTCTCAGGTTCGTACTGGACCACGCCGGCAAGCCCGGCATCGCGGCTGCGATGCTTGAACCGTGGGCGTCGCACCTGCGCGACCTCGCGGCGGAACCCAACACGTTCTGCAAGCTGTCGGGCTTCGTCACGGAGGCCGACTGGATGCGCTGGAGCGTCGAGGACCTTCGCCCCTTCGCCGCCAGGGTCCTCGACGCCTTCGGGCCGGATCGCGTGATGTTCGGCTCCGACTGGCCCATGTGCACCCTGGCCGCCGACTACGCCACGGTATTCGACACAGCACATGCCCTGATCCACGAACTCGCCGCTCACGAACAGGCCGACGTCCTCGGCGGCACAGCCCTCAGCGCCTATCGGCTGCACCTCCCGTAGTCGCCGTCCCATCGACGCTCGCCCCCCAGGCCCATCCACCAGGAGGCCTCCCCAGAAGGGAATACCCATGAAGTTCCTGCGCCTCGGTCCCGACCCCTCGCACGCCAGCCGGCTGTCCGACCTCTCCGGGGCTGAGCGTCAACGGCCGGGAGCGACAGAACTGCACCACCAAGAACATGACCTTCAATGTGGGCCCATCGTCCGGTACATCAGCCAGTACACGGTCCTCGAGCCCGGTGACGCGGTGGAAACGGTGAACACGGGTACTCCGGCCGGGGCGGCCTCGGGACTCCCCGGCACGCCTCACCTGCGGGCCGGGGACACGGTGGAACTCGAGATCGACGGCCCCGGGTCGCAGCGGCAGATGTCCGGCCAGGGGTGATCACCGATGCCGAGCGTTCGACGGGGCCGGCCCCGGCCCGACGGCACTCGGGGCCGTCTCACGTCCGAGGCCGTCCTGGGCCCTGTCGTCACCTCGCTAAACTGCGAGTGTCCCGACAAGCCCCGAGCAGCAGGAGAACGGATGCCGCCGCCCGACCGTTCCGCAGGCAGCGCGGGGGAGCCGAACGGGAAGCCACAGGGCTCGCCTCCTGCCCGGCAGGTGCTCTCGGACAGCGTCTACGAGGACATCAAGGCCAGGGTCATGGACCATGAGATCGCACCAGGTGCCCGGGTCGGCATCGAAGCCCTCTCGCGTACCCTCGGCGTGTCGCCGACCCCGGTGCGCGAAGCCCTGGCCCGGCTCGAGGCCGACGGTCTGGTGGTGAAGCGATCTCTTTCGGGATACCGCGCGACCGAGTTGCTGACCCGCCAGGGGCTCGAGGAACTCTTCGAGATGCGTCTGCTGCTGGAACCGAGGGCCACAGCGCTGGCCGCGACCAACGCGACCGAGGAACAGCTCGACGCCATCGAGCGGATCGTGGAGGAGATGCGGGCGCATCCGGGGCCGACCGGTCGGTACGCGGACTACCGTGACTTCGCCGCTCTGGACCAGCGCTTCCACGACGCAATCGCCCAGGCATCGCATCGGCCGCTGCTCGCAGACGCGGTGGAGCGGCTCCACTCGCATCTGCACGTCTTCCGGCTCACCAGTGTCAAGGTGACCGAGGACCCGACGCTGACGGAACACGAACGAGTCGTACGCGCCATACTGCGCAGAAAGGCCGATCGCGCCGCGGAAGCCATGGCGGAGCACCTGACACACAGCCTGGAGCGCCAGCTCAGCCACGAGTCGAATTCCTGACCCACGCACAGGACTGGCTCTCGCCTACGCGGCCTGCACGAGTCACCGCAGTCCGCCGAGGACGCGATACGCCCCGAGGGTGCCCTTGAGGGCTCCGGGCCGGTGTCGTCGAGTGGAACGGCTTTGAGGGGCGCACCATGGAAGGGCGCGAGCACGACATGGGGGTGACCTGGGCAGGAGTCCGCCGGTGGCACGTGGACGGTTGCGGATCTACCTCGGGGCCGCCCCCGGGGTCGGGAAGACGTACACCATGCTTGCCGAGGGGCAGCGGCTGCGTTCACGGGGCGCGGATGTGGCCGTCGGCTTCGTCGAGCCGCATGGGCGTCGGCCGACCGCGGCGATGGCCGATGGTCTGGAGACGATCGCCCGCCGTACGTTGAGCCACCGCGGTGCGCTCTTCACCGAGATGGATCTCGACGCGGTGCTGGCCCGCAGTCCCCAGGTCGCGCTGGTCGACGAGCTGGCCCACTCCAACGTTCCGGGGGCCCGCAACGCCAAGCGATGGCAGGACGTGGAGGAGATCCTGGCCGCCGGCATCGATGTCGTCACCACGCTCAACGTCCAGCACCTGGAATCCCTCAACGACGTGGTACGGCAGATCACGGGGGTCGCGCAGCGGGAGACCCTGCCCGACGAGGTGGCCCGCCGGGCCGACCAGATCGAACTGGTCGACCTGCCACCGGAGGTGCTGCGCCGCCGCATGGTCCATGGCGACATCTATCCGCCGGACCGCATCGAGTCCGCCCTCACTCACTACTTCCGGGTCGGCAACCTCAGCGCCCTGCGCGAAATCGCCCTGCTGTGGCTCGCCGACCGGGTGGAGGAGGGGCTGCAGCGCTACCGAGCGGAACACGGCATCGTCGCTCCCTGGGAGACCCGGGAGCGCATCCTGGTGTCCCTGAGCGGCGGGCCGGAGGGCGAGACCCTCATCCGCCGTGCCGCGCGGATCAGCGCTCGTACCCCCGGCACCGAGTTGCTGGGGCTCCACGTGGTCCCGGAGGACGGGTTCACCGGCGTCGACCCGGCGGTCCTGAACACCCAGCGCACCCTTCTGGAGTCGCTCGGCGGCACGTACCACCAGACCACTGGCGAGGACGTTGTCGATGCCTTGCTCCAGTTCGCCGAGGCGGAGAACGTCACCCAGATCGTGCTGGGCGCGAGTCGGCACGGCCGTCTCGCCTCTCTTCTGAGAGCAGGTGTGGGAGAGCGGACGATCAAGGGGTCCGGCCCCATTGACGTGCACATCGTCACCCATAGGGAGGCAGCAGGGTCTGCTGTGGTGAGGATTCCGCATCCGATCCGTGGCACGGGCCCAAGACGGTACTGGGCCGCGCTGGCCGGCGCCGTGATGCTGTTGCCCGTACTGACGCTCCTGTTGACCGCGCTGCGTGGCCATCTCGACCTCTCCAGCGACCTGGTGATCTATCTGCTCGCCGTTGTCGTGGTCGCCCTGGTAGGCGGGCTCTACCCGGCGCTGTTCGCCGCGGTCGCCGCAGCACTGCTCGCCGATTACTACTTCACCGCACCGGTGCACTCGCTGGCCATTGAGCGCCCGGACGAGATCACCGCGCTCGTGGTCTTCATCGCCACAGCCGCTCTCGTCGGCACGGCAGCGGGAACGGCTGCGCAGCGTACGTACCAGGCCGTACGCGCGACATCGGAGGCGAGGGCGTTGGGCCGCCTGGCCGCCGCCATGATGCGTGGCCAGGATCTGACGGCACTGGTGGAGCAGATCCGGGAGAACTTCGGCCTCAGTGCGATCAGCCTGCTCGAAAGGGATCCGGAAGCATCCCCCGTGCCCAGCTGGTACGTGGTCGCCAGCGCCGGGGAGCGGCCGCCGGAAAAGCCCTACGAGGCGGATGTGGAAAGCCCCGTCGACGACAATCTCACGCTGGCTGCCCGCGGCTCGGGACTGAGGACGGAGGACCAGCGCGTCCTCGCCGCATGCGCCGCCGAATTGGGGCTGGCCCATGCCCGAGGGCGGATCGCCGGGCGTTCCGGCGGTACGGACACCTTCGCCGACGCCGAACGCACCCGGGCATCCCTGCTTCTCGCGGCAGGCCGCGATCTGCGTGCTCCGCTGCACACCGCTGAAGCAGCGCTCGTGCGCTTGCGGCGTCGACGCGCCGACGCGCCTGCCCCGGAGGAGGCACAGTTGTTGGACGCTGCTCGCGCGGCGGTGCACCGTGCGGCGCAGTTGGTCACCGATCTCGACGATGTGAGTCGTCTGCACGGCGGGGCACTCGATCTCTACCTCCGCCCGGTCGACCTCAACGAGGTGCTGGGCGCTGCCTTGGACGACCTCGGGCCCGGCGGCCATTCGATCGTTCTGCACCTGCCGGAACAGCTGCCCGACGTGATCGCGGACGCTGCTCTCCTCACCCGCGCCCTGACCGCACTGGGGGCCGACGCATTGCGTCACAGTCCGCCGGACCAGCCCCCCGTCTTCACCGCCGAGGTCCGGGCCGGCCGCGTGAAGATTCGGGTGGAGGACGGCGTGCCCGTCAGAGGTCCGGAACCGGGCGCGGCGGCCTCCCGGGCTCCGGGTACCAGGGCCGACAGCCTGGCTCTGCGGCTGTCGCGCGACTTGGCCGAGGCCATGGACGGGACCCTGGAGACGACCACTGAGGGCCCCGCTTTCTCGGCGATGCTCACTCTTCCGAGTTCCGCGCCCGGCGGCAGCGCGACATCGGGCCACGCCGAGTGAATCCCCGCACTCCACCGTCATCCCATCGGAGCACAGGGCGGCAGGGCATTCTCGAAGTCAACTGATATAGCGTCAGAAATGAATCAACCTCGCATGCCAGATCAACCCCATATTCCAACCGGGAGGGCTGAAAAAGCCTGCCCCTGATGACTCTGCGGGGTGTCTCGCGCATGTCGGACGTCGCGTACATCGGCCTCACGGTAGTGGTGTTCGTCCTCATCGGCCTGGCCGCCAAGGGGGTCGGACGCCTGTGAGCGTGGAAAACATCGTCGGCTTGATCGTTGCCGCGTGCCTCGTGATCTACCTGGTCATCTGCCTGATCTTCCCCGAGAAGTTCTAGGAGAAAGCCCGGATGAACGACACCCTCGCGGGATGGCTCCAGGTGCTCGCCCTGGTGGTCGCGCTAGGTCTCTCGTTTCGCCCGCTGGGCGGCTACATGGCCCGCGTCCTGACCACCGATCGCCACTGTCGGGCCGAACGCCTGATCTACCGGGCAGGCGGAGTGAACGGCGACGCCGACCAGAAATGGTCGGTCTACCTGCGCAGCATCCTGGCCTTCTCCGCAGTGTCGGTACTGTTCCTGTACGCATTTCTGCGCCTGCAGAACCATCTCCTGCTGTCCCTGGGAATGAAGCCGGTCACGACGGACCAGTCGTTCAACACCGCGGCATCTTTTGTCACCAATACCAACTGGCAGTCGTATTCCGGCGAGTCGACCATGGGCCATCTGGTCCAGATGGCGGGCCTCGCGGTGCAGAACTTCGTCTCCGCGGCCGTGGGTATTGCCGTCGTGGCCGCGCTGATCCGGGGCTTCAGCAGGAAGAAGACCGATCGCGTCGGGAATTTCTGGGTGGACCTGACACGGATCGTGCTTCGCGTTCTGTTGCCCCTTGCGTTCGTCTTCGCGATCGTTCTGGTGGCCGCCGGTACCGTTCAGAATTTCCATGGAATCCACGACGTCACCACCATCGCAGGCGGGCACCAGGGCTTGACCGGAGGCCCCGTCGCCTCCCAGGAGTCCATCAAGGAACTGGGCACCAACGGCGGTGGTTTCTACAATGCGAATTCCGCGCACCCCTTCGAGAACCCCAACGCCTTCACCAACCTGATCGAGATCTACCTTCTGCTGGTCATCGCGTTCTCGCTGCCGCGGACTTTCGGGGCGATGGTCGGCGACAACCGACAGGGTTACGCGATTGTTGCCGTGATGGCATTGATCTGGGGTGCATCGGTCGCCATCGTGACCGCCAACGAGCTGCACAGCGTCAGCAGCACGGCCGGTCACGCGGCCGGCGGAATGATGGAGGGCAAGGAGACGCGGTTCGGGATCTGGGCCTCGGCTCTGTTCGCCGTGTCCACCACCCTTACGTCGTGCGGAGCGGTCAACTCCTTCCACGACTCGTACACGCCGGGCGGCGGCGGAATGACGATCTTCAACATGATGCTGGGGGAGATCGCGCCCGGCGGCACCGGCTCCGGGCTCTACGGGATCCTGATCCTGGCGATCGTCGCGGTCTTCGTCGCCGGACTGATGGTCGGCCGTACGCCCGAGTACCTGGGCAAGAAGCTCCGGGGCCGGGAGATGAAGTTCGCCTCGCTCTACATCCTGACCACGCCCGCACTCGTGCTGGTCGGTGCGGGGCTGGCGATGGCATTCCCGGGGGAGAGGGCGGCCATGCTCAATTCCGGTCCGCACGGCTTCTCCGAGGTCTTGTACGCCTTCGCGTCGGCTGCGAACAACAACGGCTCGGCGTTCGCGGGACTGAGCGTGAACACCGTCTGGTACAACACCACACTCGGCGTGGTCATGCTCGTCGGCCGGTTCCTGCCGATGGTGTTCGTCCTGGCGCTCGCCGGCTCGCTCGCCGGGCAGCAGTCCGTTCCGGTCACCGCGGGCACCCTGCCCACTCACCGGCCGCAGTTCGTCGGGCTGTTGACCGGAGTGATCCTCATCGTTGTCGGTCTGACGTACTTCCCCGCGCTCGCACTCGGCCCCCTTGCGGAGGGTCTGCACTGATGTCCACGACCACCACTCCCGCTCCCACCCCGCCGCGCGCCGGGCGTCAGCAGCACCGGGTCTCGGGCGGACTGCTCGATCCCAAGCAGCTTCTGACGTCCTTCCCCGACGCCCTGCGCAAGCTGGACCCGCGCTCGATGGTCCACAACCCCGTCATGTTCGTGGTGGAGGTCGGGGCGGTGCTGACCACGCTGTCGGCCATCAGGGCGCCCAGTGTCTTCGCCTGGGTGATCACGGCATGGCTCTGGCTGACGTCGGTCTTCGCCAATCTCGCCGAAGCTGTGGCCGAGGGACGTGGCAAGGCCCAGGCGGAGACTCTGCGCCGCACCAAGACGACGACAATGGCCCGCCGTCTCAGCGGCTGGCGACCTGGCGCGACCGACGCCGCAGAGGAGGAGGTTCCAGGCGTCGACCTCCGTCTGGGCGATCACGTCGTCGTCGAGGCCGGGCAGACCATCCCCGGCGACGGCGATGTGGTCGAGGGCATCGCGAGCGTCGACGAATCGGCCATCACGGGCGAGTCGGCGCCGGTGATCCGCGAGTCGGGCGGCGACCGGTCGGCGGTCACGGGCGGCACCAAGGTGCTCTCGGACCGGATCGTCGTGAAAATCACCTCGAAGCCGGGGGAGACCTTCATCGACCGGATGATCGCCCTCGTGGAGGGGGCCGCGCGGCAGAAGACGCCGAACGAGATCGCGCTCAACATCCTGCTGGCATCCCTCACGATCGTCTTTCTGGTCGCGGTGGCGACCCTGCAGCCCTTCGCCATCTTCGCGGGGGCCGAGCAGCCCATCGTCATCCTCGTTGCCCTCGTGGTGGCCTTGATCCCCACGACGATCGGCGCGCTGCTGTCGGCGATCGGCATCGCGGGCATGGACCGGCTCGTGCAGCGCAACGTGCTGGCGATGTCCGGGCGTGCGGTGGAGGCCGCGGGCGACGTCAATACCCTCCTGCTCGACAAGACCGGCACCATCACCCTCGGCAACCGCCAGGCCGCCGAGTTCCTGCCGGTGGACGGGGTGAGTGTCGAGGAGCTCGCGGACGCCTCCCAGCTGTCCTCGATCGCCGACGAGACGCCCGAGGGTCGCTCGATCGTCGTCCTCGCCAAGCAGCAGTACGCGCTGCGCGGACGCAGTGAAGGAGAACTGGCCCAGGCACAGTTCGTACCCTTCACCGCTCAGAGCCGGATGAGCGGTGTCGACCTCAACGAACCTCAGGAAACCCTGTCCTTGCGCAAGGGAGCGGCGACGGCAGTGATGCGCTGGGTCCGTGACAACGGCGGCCACCCCACGGCGGAGGTCGGCGGCATCGTCGACGGCATCTCCGCGAGCGGCGGCACCCCACTGGTCGTCGGCGAGGTGACCCGGCACGGTGACGCACCCGGCGCCCGCGTCCTCGGCGTCATCCACCTCAAGGACGTCGTCAAGGAAGGCATGCGCGAACGCTTCGACGAACTGCGCCGCATGGGCATCAAAACCGTCATGATCACCGGCGACAACCCGCTTACCGCGCGCGCCATCGCCCAGGAGGCAGGGGTGGACGACTTCCTGGCCGAGGCCACCCCCGAGGACAAGATGGCCCTGATCCGCCGCGAACAACAGGGCGGCAAGCTGGTCGCGATGACCGGCGACGGCACGAACGACGCGCCCGCGCTCGCCCAGGCGGACGTAGGCGTGGCGATGAACACCGGTACCTCGGCCGCGAAGGAGGCCGGGAACATGGTGGACCTGGACTCCAACCCGACCAAGCTCATCGAGATCGTCGAGATCGGCAAGCAGCTGCTGATGACCCGCGGCGCGCTGACGACCTTCTCGATCGCCAACGACGTGGCGAAGTACTTCGCGATCATCCCGGCGATGTTCGCGATGGTCTACCCGGGCCTGGACAAGCTCAACATCATGCGCCTGCACAGCCCGACCTCGGCGATCGCCTCCGCGATCGTCTTCAACGCGCTGATCATCATCGCGCTGATCCCGCTCGCGCTGCGCGGCGTGCGCTACCGGCCGTCCTCCGCCGCGACACTGCTCAGCCGCAACATCTGGATGTACGGGCTCGGCGGGCTGGTACTGCCCTTTGTGGGCATCAAACTGCTCGACCTCTTCATTCAGTTCATCCCCGGCCTGCGCTGACAGACGGCCCGACGAGAGAAGAAGGCGATCCCACGGTGCGCACCCACCTTCCCCCAGTACTCCAGCACCATCTGACCGCCTTGCGGATGCTGCTGGCGTTCACCGTGATCACCGGCATCGCCTACCCACTGCTCGTCACCGGCATCGCCCAGGCCGGTCTCTCTCACCAGGCCAACGGCTCCCTGCTGACGACGAACGGCACGCCTGTGGCCTCCAGCCTGATCGGCCAGAACTTCGCCCTGCCGAAGAAGAATCCCGAGGACGCGAAGGAGCCGCTGCGCCCAGACCCCAAGTGGTTCCAGCCCCGCCCGTCCGTCGGCGGCTATGACCCCACGATCTCCGGCGCCTCCAACCTGGGCCCGAACAACACCGACCTGATCAAGACGGTCAGGGACCGCCGTGTCGCCGTCGCCGCCTTCGACGGGGTCCCGCCCGCGTCCGTCCCCGCCGACGCCGTCACCGCCAGCGGCTCCGGGCTCGACCCGGCGATCTCCCCGGCGTACGCCTACGAACAGGTCGACCGCGTCGCGAAGGCTCGCCATCTCGACCCCGCCGAGGTCAAGAGGCTGGTCGCCCACCACGTCCAGGGACGTTTTCTCGGATTTCTGGGTCAGGAACGCGTCAATGTCGTCGAACTCAACCACGATCTGGCCAGGCTGATGTGACCAGAATGCGGGAGTGCCGATGCGAGGGCGGCCGAGGCGAGGACATACACCGGCGTGGGAGCGTGACGTGGACGTGGGGGCCGTGGCCGTGCTTACGGGGATCGCCGCGTTCGGCGGCCTGCTCGCCGTCCTTGTGGGGGCCTATGGCTTGCGTCAGGCACAGAGAGTGAGAGAGACCGGCGTGCGTGTCCAGGCGCTGGTCAAGCGACGCCCGGGAGGGGGCCGTGAGGAGTCGGCCCCACTGCACCCGCTCCTCCAGTTCGTGACGGAGGACGACAGGGTGATGGAAGTCGCCTGTCCCGTTCCCCCCACCCGGCGACACCCGTTCACCGACGGTGACAACGTACTTGTCTCCTACGATCCGGCCGACCCGCGAAACGTCGTCGTCCACGGGTGGGAACGCTTGGGTCCTGAACGGGCATTCATCGCCGGGGGCGCCCTCGTCGTGCTGCTCTCGGTGACGCTGCTCGTTGTCGCAATTGCGGGTCGGTGACAGATCTGGAGAGCCTTCTCGTCGTCGCCTCTTGCGTTTGGCGTCCTACGAGTTGTGGCCGGGCGCTCGGGTCACCGCGACCAGACGCGCGGCGAGTGGGGGTGCCGCCCCGGGCGCGGGCCGGAGCAGGAACCGGCCGTGGAAGCGTCCGTTGTGGAAGACCCGCAGTTCCAGCTCCTCGCGGGGCAGGCCGTCGCGGTCGGCGTCCCAGCGCCGGTGGTCCCAGGAAATGGTGCCGTCCTCCTCCAGACGGGGCGGGCGTCCGATGAGGGTGCCGTACTCGAAGCGGCAGCCACTCAACCTGAGCGGTCCCACGAGCTGCCGACACACATGGTCGATCACGGTGTGCGGGCTGGTGGCGGTCTCGGCCAGCCGGGCGGTGTGGTGGATCTGTGCCAGGTAGTCGTCGTCGGTGAGGGCGATCGCCTTCAGCTCGCGGGCCCGGGCCGCGAGCTGGGAGACGGCGATGCCGACGACGAGGAGCAGCACGGCGGTGATGACGCCGGCGGCATCGATGATGGTGAACTGTCCGTAGGGGCGGGTGAGGAAGAAGTCGAACCGCACCGCCGCGGACGGGGCCGTGAGCGCACCGGCGAGGCGATGGCCCAGGGCGGCCACGGCAGCCACGACGACGACGAGTGCCAGGGCTGCGTTGGTGTTGGACATGTCGGCCACGAAGGGCACCAGCACCGCGCACACGGTCGGCGGCAGCGCAAGGGCTGCCCCGACCTCCACCTGGCCCCGGGTGAGGTACCGAAGCATGAGGCTGGAGACGCCGGCGGTGGGCTGGGGCATCCACATCGACCGGGTGGAGATCAAGGACGTGGCGCTGCCCGAGTCCATGAAGCGGTCCATGGCCCGCCAGGCGGGGGCCGACCGCGAACGGCGCGCCCGCGTCATCACCGCGGACGGCGAGCTCCAGGCGTCACAGAAGCTGGCCGAGGCGGGTCGGGCTGTGCAGGAGAACCCATCGGCGCTGCAACTGCGGCTGCTCCAGACGGTGGTGGAGGTCGCCGCGGAGAAGAACTCGACCCTGGTCATGCCGTTCCCGGTGGAGATGCTCCGCTTCTTCGAACGCGCGGCCCGCCCGGCGAGCGAGCCCCACCGCGCCGAACGGGGCCGTACGAGTAGCCGTCGTCAATCGCGCGTCAAGGGTCGGGTGTGCGGGATCAAGGGGCCGCTAACGGAGACCTCCGGCCCGGTAGGAGCGGGCATAGCGTCACCGGTATGCCCCGGCTCGCCAGTAGTCCGGGGTGATGTACCCGTCTCCATGAGGAGTGCCATGAACGACAACCAGTGTGCCGAGGACCCCGACCCCCTTCGATCGAACCGGACCGGAGCGTTGTTCGTTCCCGTCCGGCCGGGGCCCGTGGGCTACTGTGCCCGCCTCTTCCGTACGCCCCTTGGCGTCCGCACCGCAGTCGCCTTCACCGACGAGCGACGATTGACCCTCACCCTGGGACAGCGGCAGACCTGGATCCGGCTCGCCGAGTCGGCGGTACGTGCCCTCGTCGCGCCCTTGGGGGTTGTCGACCTCGTCGTCGACCCGCTACTCGCTGCCCCCGGGCCCAGTGCCTCACCCGCTGTGACGTTCACCGGCCGTCCGGCCCCTGCGCCGCAGCGCGAGCACCGGCCGGACCGGGATCTGCGAGCGGTCGATGTTGTCCGCGTGACCGGCACACAGTCGTTGTCTCCTGCATCAACCTCTTGATCGGCTGAGGGAACACCATGACCACAACACTGCCAGGACTGTCCGTTCCTGCGCCGGCACCGACCATGCCGCACGTTGCCCCCGTGCCGCCGGGCAACGCCGCAAGTCTGTCCGTCTGGCCCGCGTCGGCGCGGCTCGGCTCCCGCGGTGATGTCGCGGTGGGAGGCGTCTCCCTGGTCGAGGTGGGCGAGCGGTTCGGTACCCCGGTCTATCTCCTCGACGAGGGCGAGGTGCGGGAGCGCTGCCGCACCTACCTGCGGGCCTTCCCGGACACCGATGTCGTCTACGCGGCGAAGGCCTTCCTGTGCCGCGCCCTCCTGCACTGGGTGCAGGAGGAGGGCCTCGGCCTGGACGTCTGTTCCGCGGGCGAGCTGGAACTCGCCGTCACCACCGGCTTCCAGCCCGAGCGCATCGTGCTGCACGGCAACGCCAAGAGTCCGGACGACCTGAGCGCCGCACTGCGCCTGGGCGTCGGACGGATCGTCATCGACAGCGCGTGGGAGATCGCCCGGCTGTCCGCGCTCATCCCGGCCAGCGGCCGCCAGAAGGTGCTGGTGCGCGTGGTTCCGGGCGTGAGCGCGGGCAGCCACGCCGCGATCCGCACAGGCACGGACGACCAGAAGTTCGGGCTGTCGATCACCGACGGGAGCGCTCAGCACGCCATCGCCCGGATACTCGACCAACAGCGACTGGAACTGGTCGGACTGCACTGCCACATCGGCTCGCAGATCACCACGGTCAAGCCCTACCTGACTGCGCTGCGACGGGTGGTCGGGCTGCTTGCCCAGATCCGCCACCAGCACGGAATCGTCCTGCCGGAGCTGGACCTGGGCGGCGGGCACGCGGTCGCCTACCGGCCGGGGGAGACCGCGCTCGACATACCGTCCCTCGGTGCCCGCATCCGCCGCGAACTGGTTACGAGCTGCGCCGCGGCCGGGATCCCCGTGCCCCGGCTCACCGTCGAGCCCGGCCGTGCGCTGGTCGGGCCCGCAGGTGTGGCGCTCTACCGGGTGCTTGCCGTCAAGAGGACCGGCGACCGGATCTTCGTCGCCGTGGACGGCGGAATGAGCGACAACCCGCGGCCCGCGCTGTACGGCGTCCGCTACGCACCCCGGCTCATCGGCCGTCGCTCGACGGCCGAGCCCTGCACGGCGACCGTCGTCGGCCGGCATTGCGAGGCGGGTGATGTGCTCGCCGCCGATGTGGCCATGCCGGGCGACATCCGCCCGGGCGACCTGGTCGCCATCCCGGTCGCCGGCGCCTACCACCTCTCCATGGCGTCCAGTTACAACGCGGTCGGCCGCCCGCCGGTGGTCGCCGTCCACGACGGCCGTGCGCGGCTACTGGTCCGCCGCGAATCCCTCGCCGACATCAACGGCCGCGACGTCGGTCTCTGAACCGCGCGCACCCATGCCCGTAACGCTCCCGACGACCGCCGACCGTGAAGGAGCTGATATGTCCTGCACCAGCCGTCCGTTCCGTGTCGGTGGGCGGGTGGCTGATCGAGGCGGTGCGGAAGGCGCCGGTGGCGTTGATCGTGGCGGCAACGACAAGGGGCAGTATTGCGAGGCCGGTGAAGCCCGCGATCAGCTGAAGGACCTTGCGCGCCCGGGATTCGTCGGTGGCCGGATCGCCCATGGTGAAGATGTCCAGCAGGGGCAGGTACACCGCCTTCCACAGCGGTACGTCGTCGACCGTGCAGTAGGTGGCGAGAGAAAGAAGCGCCACAACCGCTGCCAGCACACCGAAGACAGACATCATTTCGCGGGAGACGAACACCTTCCACGGCAGATGCGTGAACCGGTCGCGCAACCATCCGCCGACCGTACACGAGTCTGCGGGGGTCTCCGGGACACGGTCGTGGGTGACTTCCTCCAGCATCAGCCGGCCGTGTGTGAACTGGCTGTGGTACGAGGTGACGGTGTCCGGCAACAGCTGGGTACCGTCCTCGCCGGGCGTCTCCGCACCGTCCTCGCTGCGCGGATCGTCCCTGCCCGTGGCGGAGAAAACGGCCAGAGTGGCGAGGCCCGAGGTATGCGGTGGCGTTCCGGCCGGGCGAACAAGGCCTCGGAAGACCTTGCCCGCGACCTCGCATCGCCCGGCGCTGCGCCCCGTCAGCCGCGTTCCCTCGTGCCGATCGTGGCCATGGCCGCCCCCGCCTGGTCGGCCAGGGTCACCGCTACCAGTCTCGCCTGCAACGAGGCAGGCTCCGCGCCGGGCGTCGGCACGAGCATGAACCTGCCGTAGTAGTGGCCGTTGCCGGTCGCGCGCAGCTCGATCGCCTCCTCCGGCCAGCCCCTCCGCTCCATGTCCCACGTTCGCCGCCCGACGACCACGTCACCGTCCTGTTCCAGCCGCGGCGGGTGCCCGAGCAGCGTTCCGTACTCGAACCGGCAGCCCTTCAACCCGAGCAGCCGGGTCAGCTCGCCCCGGACATGGTCGACCACCGCGTCGGGGGAAGTCGTCGACTGCGCCAGCTGCGCAGTGTCATGGATGGCGGCCAGGTGGCCCGCGTCGGTGATAGTGACCACGTGGAGCCGCCGGGCCCGCGCAGCCAACTGCGAGACGATCAGGCCGACCACCAGGAGTAGCGCGGCCGTCTGGATGTCGTTGGGATCGTCGATGGTGAAGTGCTGGTACGGCTTGGTGAGGAAGAAGTCGAACCAGACGGCGGCCGAGAGCGCGGCGAGCGCGCCTGCCACCCGGTTTCCGATTGCGGCGACCGCCACGACGACCACGACGAGGATCAGCGCCGTGTTCGTACTCGTGAGGTCCGTACGGAAGGGCACGAGGATTCCGGCGACGGCGGGCGGGCAGGCCAGGGCCGCGGCCACAGCCACTCTGTCCCGCAGCGGGAAACCGGACATGAGCGCCTCCTGAGGTCTGACTCCCACGATGCTCCCTCACCGCCGGAAGCGGTAGCCGAGACCCGGTTCGGTGATCAAATGCTGAGGATGGGCGAGGATCGGCGGGTCGGTTTCCAGCTTCTGCCGCAGCGTGGCCATGTACACCCGCAGGAGTGGTAGTCCTCGCGGTGTTCATCACCCCAGACCTCGCTGAGCAGCGCTTCTTCCGCTGGCAGCCGCTCGGGACTGCGCAGCAGGCGAGCCAGCGGCCGTCGCGCATGAGGTCGCGTACTCGCAGCTCGTCCGCCTCCCGCCATGCCCGGATGCGCCGCGGCCGGATCAGGAAGTACTGGTAGGGCTCGTCGAGCTCGCGCGGGCCGAAACCGGGCTTGGTCGCGAACGCGTCGCCCGTCTCCGGGCCGAGGCCGGCGATGTCCACCGGCTCGGCGGTGCCGTCGACGATGACGTCGCGGGTCGGCCCGAGGCCGAGTCGCCCCCGGCCGTCCGCCAGCAGGTTGCGGCCGGTGACCGAGGCGAGCGGCGTCGAGATGAGGAACGCGGTCCCGTCCCAGAGGTACGAGAGCGGGATGAGGTGGACGCCGCCCGGGAGCCCGACGCCGCGCCCTAGAGATCGACGTCGCTCTCCAGTTTCGCGCGAGTGGCCCGCAGTCTCTCCTCAAGCCCACGCGGCGGCGCGCCCGTCGTACTTCCTCCAGTCACTTCGTGGAAAGCCCTTCCTCCAGGGGAGGGGCTGCGTCGGTCATCGTCGGTTCACCGAGGCCGTGGGCTTCGCGCGGCAGCGACAGTGCCCGAACCCCAGGGCCGGCAAGGCGTGCGATGGACTCGGTCCGAGTGACGATGGTGGTCGGCTGCGGCGGGCGCATCAGCTCGGCACCCGGCACCGCCCCGAGCCCGGCGGCCGTCTCGTGATCGGCGACCAGGCAGGGCGGGCAGCAGTGACACTCAGGGCGCGGGTGCCGGCGATGCGGCCTCCCATGCAAACCCGTCCGGGTCGGTGAAAGGCCCGGCATCGCCACCGATCACGAGCCGGTGCGATCCGGTGCCGTCGGGAGAGACACCGGCGTCCTTGGCAAGGGCACGGCGCCTGTACAGCGCCGGCTTGACGGGTCCCGACCCAGCAGCGAACTCGACGTACTTGCTACCGAAGCTCTTTGCCACCGCCAGGCCTTGGTCGACGTAGAACCGCTTGCTCGCGGCCACGTCCGCGACTCCCAGCAGGAGCACGATCTCGTCGATCTGCCGGGTGGCAGGGCCGGTGTCCTTCTTGGCCGAGGTCGCGACCTTCCAGATCGTCCCGTCCGGGGCTTGTACGACACCGCCGTAGCCCCAGAGCGACTTCGCGGCAGGCTTCAGCGGCGTGGCGCCGGCGTCGAGGGCGGCGTCGATGAAGCCGTTGACGGTGGCCGGCTGGGACACCGTGAGCGACAGCGTGAACCCACGGAAGCCGGTCGTCGGTGCCTGCGAGGCCCGCAGGCGCACCTGTGTGTCCAAACCGAAGGCGGTGGTGCAGAAGCGGTTGGCGGCCGTGGGGTCGGCCACGTCGAGGGTGACGGATTCGATGGATGCCATGGCCATCACGCTAGTTGCGGCTCGGCGACCGGCGCTTCTTGATTCCTGACCGGTCTTGTCACCTGTTTTGCCACACACGGTGGCATCCCCGCAGCGCCCGTTGCGCGGCGCCGGTAGTCGCTGGGCGGCATGCCGACCAGCTCGGTGAAGCGGGTGCTGAAGGTGCCCAGCGATGAGCAGCCGACCGCGAAGCAGACCTCGGTGACGCTGAGGTCGCCACGACGCAGCAGCGCCGTCGCGCGCTCGATACGACGCGTCATAAGGTACGCGTACGGCGGCTCGCCGTAGGCCAGCCGGAACTGGCGGCTGAGGTGGCCGGCGGACATGTTCACGCCGCGGGCGAGTGCCTCGACGTTCAGCGGCTGCGCGTACTCCCGGTCGATCCTGTCGCGGACGCGGCGCAGTCGCGCAAGGTCGCTCAGGCGCTGCGCCGCGGTGCGTGCACGCCCCCACGAGGGGTGACACATGGGAGAACTCCTTTTCATCGATGTCCGCGAGCACCTGGATTGCATGCCGAGGCAGGCGGCGAGGTGCTCGATGGCGATGACCGGCTTGCCGGAGTGGACGAGCCGGTCGAGCAGGCCGAGCAACTGCTCGACGTCGGTGGGATGGAGGCCGGTGGTCGGCTCGGCGAGGATGCAGACGCCGCCCTTGTGGGCGGCCGGCGTGCGCGCCTCGGCCTCGGCGACCGACATCGCGAGCACCTGTGCGATGGTGCGGCCGCCGAGGGGGTGGTCGAGGACAGCGGCCCGGGAGCGCCGGCCGCCGCATTCTTCGCAGGTGATCGCGACGCCGGCCAGCATGGCCGAACCGATGACCGGACGGCTCAGCGAAGCTCCTGGACGCGGACCAGGTTGCCCGCGGGATCGCGGAAGGCGCAGTCGCGGATGCCGTACGGCTGCTCGGTCGGCTCCTGGACGACCTCGGCGTCGCCGGCCTGCAGCTTCTCGAAAGTGCCGTCGAGGTCCCGGGTGGCCAGCAGGATCCAGCCGTAGGTGCCCTTGGCCATCATCTCGGCGATGGTGCGGCGCTCGTCCTCGGTGACCCCGGGGTCGGCGGCCGGCGGCGCCAGGAGGATGGACGTGCCGGGCTGGCCGGCGGGGCCGACCGTGATCCAGCGCATCTTGCCCTGTCCGACGTCGCTGCGGACCTCGAAGCCGAGGGCGTCGCGGTAGAAGGCCAGGGACGCGTCCGGGTCGTCATGCGGGAGGAAACTCGTGTGAATGGTGATGTCCATGACGGTCAGACTAGGAGCGGCTTCGTGACCCGCGCTTCTCGATTCCTGATCGATCCGGCCATCTGTTTCGCCACACGCGGTCGCATCCCCGCCGTCGCGCGCACCGCCTGGCGCCGCAGTCGCGGGCCCGGAGTGCGGTGCTCAGGCCACTGAGCATCCTGGGTTCGCTGTCGACCACGAGCACGCGCTTCACGAGAGCTCCCGTACGGCGGCGGGAAGCGACAGGGTCATGGTCAGGCCCCCGCCGGGGGTGTCTTCCGGCGCAAGGGTGCCACCCATCGCCTCGGCCAGGCCCCGGGCGAGCGCGAGGCCGAGCCCGACCCCGGTCGTGTTGTCCGTGTCGCCCAGTCTCTGGAAGGGCACGAAGGCCCGCTCACGGTCGGTGACCGGCAGACCGGGGCCGCGGTCGATGATGCGGAACTCGACCCGGTCGGCCAGCGCGCTCGCGGTGATCACGACCGAGCGGTCCGGCGGGGTGTAACGGACGGCGTTCCCGACGAGATTGGCGATGATGCGTTCCAACAAGGGCGGATCCGCCAGAACGGCGGGCGCGTCCTCGGAGATCCGGACCTTCACGTCGGTCGGGTCGCAGGGCAGCGAGTCCAGAGCTGCCGGCAGCACTTCGTCGAGGGTGGTGGCCCTCAGATTCAGGGTGAGGGCCCCTGCCTGGAGCCGGCTCATGTCGAGAAGGTTGTCCACCAGCCGGTTCAGCCGGGCCATGGACTCCTCGGCCGTCGCCAGCAGCTCGGCCCGGTCCTCGTCGCTGAAGTCGACCTCGGTGCTGCGCAGGGAGCTGATGGCGGCCCAGCCGGCCGCCAGCGGGGTGCGCAGATCGTGGCTGACGGCGGCGAGCAGCGCTGTACGCATCCGGTCGGCAGCCTTCACGGGCTCTATCTCGGCGGCGGCCTCGGCGAGGCGTGCGCGTTCGAGGGCCGCGGCGACATGCGCGGTGAAGGCCGTCAGAACACGCAGCTCGGATGCGGGCAGGGTGCGGCCCCGCAGCACCAGGTGGGCGTCGGGACCGACCGGTACGTGGACGGCGTCGTCGTCCGTCGTCGGCTGAGCGAGCAGTTCGGCGGAGGTCATTGAGAAGGTCTCTCTCGTACGTTCGAGCAGCGCCGGGATCGCTTGGTCCCCGCGGACGATGGACCCGGCCAGCGAGGACAGCGTCTCCGCCTCGGCCGTGGCCCGGGCGGCGCGGCGCGACAGCCGCAGCGACCGGTCGACGATCACGGCCACGGTGGCTGCGACGATCGCGAACACCAAGAGTGCCAGGATGTTGTTGGGCTCGGAGATGGTGAACTCACCGATCGGCGGTATGAACCAGTAATTGAGCAGCAGGGACGCCGTCACCGATGCGACGAGCGCGGACACCACTCCGCCGACACAGGCCACCCCGACCACCACCACGAGAAACAGCAGCGCCTCACTCGTCAGGTTGAGGCTGCCTCGGGTGCTGTCCAGCAGGAACGTCAGAGCCACCGGAAGAACCAGGCCTGACACCGGCCCCGCGATGAGCCGCGCGGTCGGCAGGGTGCGCCGCCGCGAGGGCAGGAGCCGACCTCCGCCGGCACGCTCGTGGGTGACCATGTGCACGTCGATGTCCTGCGACAGTTCGACGATCGTTTCGCCAATGCCGCGGCCGGTGAGGAACCGCTCCAGGCGCCGCCGCCTGCTGGTGCCCAGTACCAGCTGCGTGGCGTTCTCGGCCTGTGCGAACTCAGTGAGCGCGGTGGCCACATCGTCGCCCACGACGGAGTGATAGCTGCCACCGAGGCTCTCGACGAGCGCCCGTTGGCGGGCCAGCGAAGCCGATGAGGCACCGCCGGTCAGCCCGTCGCTGCGCACGATGTGCACGGCCAGCAGGTCACCGCCTGCGCTACGGTCGGCGATCCGGGCCGCGCGGCGGATGAGTGTCTCGCCCTCGGCGCCACCCGTGAGCGCCACCACGACTCGCTCGCGCGTTTCCCAGACGCGCTCTATGCCATGTTCGGAGCGGTACTTCTGCAGCGCTTCGTCGACGCGTCCCGCCACCCACAGCAGGGCCAACTCCCGCAATGCGGTGAGGTTTCCGGGACGGAAGTAGTTGGCCAGGGCGGCGTCGATCTTCTCCGGTGCGTAGATGTTCCCGTGCGCCATCCGGCGGCGCAGCGCCTCGGCCGGCATGTCGACGAGCTCGATCTGATCGGCGCGGCGCACCACCTCGTCGGGGACGGTCTCCGGCTGCGGCACATCGGTGATCTTCTCGACGACGTCGTTGAGGGAATCCAGGTGCTGGATGTTGACCGCGGTGACGACATCGATGCCGGCGGTGAGGAGTTCCTCGATGTCCTGCCAGCGCTTGGCGTGCCGGCCGCCGGACACATTGGTGTGAGCGAGTTCGTCGACGAGCGCCACCTGAGGACGTCGGCGCAGCACCGCATCGAGGTCCAACTCGCTGAACTCTCCGCCCCGGTGGGAGCGTGCGGCACGGGGGAGGACCTCCAGGCCGTCGAGCAGCTCCTCGGTGAGCGGTCGGTGGTGGCATTCCACGAAGGCCGCCACGACATCGGTTCCCCGCTGTGCTCTGCGGTGTCCCTCGTCGAGCATCCGGTAGGTCTTGCCGACGCCGGGGGCCGCCCCGAGGAAGACCTTGAGCCTTCCCCGTCTCCTGCCCGATTCCGTCACGGCACGCGCCTCCTCACGCCGCACGCACGCCCGGTCACAGGGCCTTCCTGCGTGGCCGGGCGACAGGTGCCGCTGATCAGCATCGGCCGTGAGCGGCGGGTAGGGGGCCTGGCCCGGCGACCTTGACGCGATTCTGATCCGGTCCGCTGCGGGGGCGACGGGCGCAGCCCGGCTCGAAGAACTCCTGAGCAATGGCTCAGACGTCGCCGCGCCGGGACGCCGGTGAGTTGCGCGTCCTGTTCACCGGGGTATCAGCGGCGCTGGGGCCTCCGAGGGCTGTTTGCCCGACGTGCCCGGGACGAGGACAGCGCTCGTGCGGCCGGTGATCTCGCTGCCCTCGGCGTGTCCTTCGGTCCCTGCGGCGCCGCATCCCTGGCCGGAATCCGCGCCGCGCTCACCGGCGACTGCGCCGACGAGCGCCGCACGACCCTGGGCCTCGGCCCCGCCTCGATATTCGTGCTGCTCAGCACCGAAGGCACCGCCGCCAACCCCCACTCCACCACCGATCACTGAAGGACCCGTTCGTTGTAACACCGCATGATGTCCGCCCACGACCGCATCACATACGACGTCACGCGCCCGCCGTCGTCCGGTGACTCTCCACCTCAGCTCTCGGGTACGCCGGGCGCCAGCCGTACGGTCACCGTCTTGGGCCGTTGATACTCCTGGAGCGCCAGAGTGCTCAGGTCCGTGCCGTGGCCGGACGAGCCACGCCCGCTGTGCGGGAGCTCCGCCGTCTGCACCAGATGGCAGTTGAGCCAGGCCTCGCCCGCGTCGAGGCGGGCCGCGAGATCGAGCCCCGTGCCGAGACCGGTCGTCCAGACACTGGCCGCCAGGGCCTGCGGGACACTGTTCGCCAGGGCCAGAGCCGCCTCCACTGTGTCCGCGTGCTGGACCGTGAGGAGCGGGCCGAAGACTTCCTCGGTGACCGTCGGGTCGTCGTGCGGGAGATCCGCAAGGAGAAGGGCCGCGCGCCAGTGGCCGTGCTCCTCGCCGGGCGGGGCGGCGATGTCCGCCGCCAACTGTCGCTTCGCCGACGAGGAGGCGACGAGGGAGTCGTAACGCGTCACCTGGTCCGGGTTGTTCAGCGGGCCGAAGTCGCGGCCTGCCAGCCGGGCACCCATCGCCTCCGTCAGGCGGGCCACCGTCGACTCGTAGTTCTCCGTGAGCGTGATGACCCGGGCCGGCGCCGCGCAGCTCTGCCCCGCGTTGTACGTGGCCGCCTTCGCGAGCGACGCATACGTGTCCGCAGGGGCGTCCGGGAGAACGACGGCCGGGGCGTTGCCGCCCAGCTCCAGGCTGATCCGGCGCGTGCCCGCCCGTGCCGCCACATCCAGGCCCGCCCGGCCGCTGCCCGTGAACGCGACCATGTCCACCGGGGACTCGACCAGCAGCCGACCCGTCCGCCGGTCTCCCGGAAGCGACTGGAGCACTCCCTCGCCCAGGGTCCGCGCGGCGTGCTCCGCCAGCAGTTCCAGCGTGTCCGGAGTGGTCTCCGCCGGCTTCACCACCACCGTGTTGCCCGCGGCGAGCGCCGGGGCGCAGCGCCAGGCCGCCATCATCAGCGGGTAGTTCCAGGGGACGATCACCCCGACCACGCCCATCGGCTCCCAGCGCACCCAGCTCTCGTGCCCGGACACCAGCCGGCCCGCCGCCGGGGCCGTCCGGGTCCGTGCCGCCGTCGCGTAGAAGCGGAACAGATCCGCCACCTGTTCGATCTCGCCCGCCGTCTCCGTATCCGGCTTGCCCGTCCCGGCCCGCTCACGAGCCGCGTACTCTGCCGCTCCGGCCTCGATCAGCGTCGCCAGCCTGTCCAGACGTCGTGCCCGGTCCCTGGGGGTCAGGGCGCTCCACGTGCCCAGCGCCGTACGGGCCGCCGCCACGGCCACAGCCACCTCGGGCTCGCGGGAGACGGGCGCCGTGCCGCGGGAACGGCCCGTGCGAGGGTCGGTGAGTTCAGTGTTCATCGTTGCTTCCCGCTCGTCGCTTCCTGCTGCTCATTCGTCACAACGCGTAGGATCGCAGCCACAGTTCCAGCGTCAGCACCAGCCACAGCTTGCCGCCCTGACGGGGCAGAAGGGTGCCCTCGCCCTTCATCCAGGTGCGGACCGTGTCCGGGCGGAACAGGCCTCGGCGGGCCGACTGCCGGCTCAGCAGCAGATCGTTCCCGAGATCGTGCAGAGGACCCGTCAGCCACTGCTGCACCGGCACCCGCATCCCGCTCTTCGGACGGTCGACGACCGTGTCGGGCAGGAGGTCGCGCGCGGCCTCCTTGAGGATCCACTTTTCCGCCGAGCCACGGAGTTTGTACGTCGGCGGCGTCGCGAACGCGTGGTCGACGACCCGGCGGTCGAAGAGCGGTGCCCGGCCCTCGATGCCTTGCGACGCAGTCAGGCGCTCCACCTTTGTCAGGATGTGGTGCGCGCCCTTGGTCCGCAGATTGCAGTGAAGGAGCTGGTTGAGGAGATGGCCCATGCGGTGCGGGCTGTCGGCGCCCGGAGTCAGATACGGCTCCACGAACCGCTGGGGGCGCGGGGCGTCCCGCAGCGCGTCGAGCGTCTGCGCGGTCAGCAGCGTCGGGAGGTCCGTCCAGCACTTGCGGTACGAGCGCAGATACGCCGTCGCCCGGTCCTCGTCCCAGGGCGCCCCCGGTTCACGGTGCATCTCCTGCACCAGCATCGGGAGGTTCTTCGGGCCGCCGAACACGGGGTCGCCTCCCTCGCCGTTGAGCACCACAGAGGCGCCGTCCGCGGCCACGGCCTCCGCGAGCAACAGGTTCGGGACCGTCAACGGATCGCCCACCGGACTGTCCAGGAGCGCAGCCGCCTCCGCGAGCCGTGAGGCGACCGTCTTTCCCGACACGTTCAGGACCCGGTGGCGGGTATGGCAGTGGGCGGCCACCAGGCCCGAGTAGCCCAGCTCGTTGGGGAGTTCGTCGCCGAAGCTGATCGAGTACGTGTGTACCGGATGGCTGTGGAGCTTCGCCGCCAGCGCGGTGACGAGGGAGCTGTCGATCCCGCCGGAAAGAAGGACCGCGGCCGGCTCCGCCTCCGGGAGCCTGTCGGTCGTCGCCCGCTCCAGGAGCGCCCGCAGGGCCAGGACATGCTCCGTCGGATCCTGCGGCACCGGCTGCGCGATGTGCTCGCGGGGCTCCCAGTGCACCGCTTCGGTGACTGTGCCGTCCTCCGCCAGTCGCAGCACCCGCCCGGGCAGGACCTCCCGCACGCCGGTCAGGAGCGTCTCCTCGCCCGGCAGATAGGCGAAGGTGAGGAACGAACGGACCGCGGACAGATTCATTGATGTACCGAGTGCGGGCCAGCGCCGCAGCGCCCTCAGCGAGGTCGAGGCCGCCCAGGCTCCTTCGGCGCGGGCATAGAAGAGAGTCCGGGCGCCCACCTGGTCGCGGATCAGGATCAGGTCCTTGCCGTCCAGCACGGCCAGCACGAACATGCCCTCGGCGAGCGCCACCCCCGCGTCGCCGAGCCGCGCCCAGCAGCGCAGCAGGAGTTCACCGTCGGAGCACCGGGCGGGTACGGGGGTCCCCTCGGCGTGCAACGCGGACAGGAGGGCCGGGCGGTTGTGGAGGGTGACCTCGCCGACCGCCGTCAGGCCGTATGCCGTGAACGGGCCTTCGGCCCGGCCGGGTTCGCCCGCGATCAGTCCCAGATCAGCCCCGGCGACGTCCACGGATGCCCGGCCGGTCCCGGCCGCACCCATCGCCTCGACATGGGACCGGGCCTGCCGGGTGGTCGGGGCCAGGCAGACGCAGAAGCGTGCCATGGACGGCTCCTTTCCTTCGTGTTCTCTGGTCGTACTGCTACCGCCACCGCTACGGCCTCCGGTGGTGCCGACGCGGCCGGCTCAGCCGAAGTCGTCGTCGCTCCAGGCGTCATCGCCGTTGTCCCAGCCCGCGTCCCAGTCGGCCGTCCCGCCGTCACCAAAATCGCCGCTCCCGCCTGCGCCCGAGTCGCCCGAGGACGACGACTGGCTCTGTGCCTGCTGCTGGCGGAGCTCCTCTTCCTCCTCCGGGCTCATGCTCAGCGGCGGCAGCTGGGCGGCGGTGATGGCGAGGCCCGCCACGCCCAGGCCCGCGAGCATGACGCCCATCCTGCCGCCGAACGATGTCCGGTTGACCATCACCGTCTCGCTACGGCCCCACAGGGTGCGGCCGTATCCGATGTCGCGGGCATACGTCACCGTGCCGTCGGCGAGGGTGCGCTTGATGATGCGGTTGCCGAGGAGCTCGTCGGTGCCGGAGGCGTTCCGGTTGTCGTGCCAGCGCACGAGGTCGCGGTGGGATCCCTCGCGGTGGCGCCACTCCTGCCGGCCGTCCTCGTAGCGCCGGTGGACACTGCCGTCGGCGAGCAGTTCGTCGGAGTAGCCGATCTCTTGAGGTCGGATCATCGGGTGCATTCCTCGGGTCTGTGGGGCGGTCGTGGCCGCGGGAGCCAGGGCCCGCTCGGACGGGTCACCCCGCGGTTCGCGGGCGGGTGACGCGGTGGGTCATGAGGCGGGCCAGGTCAGGAAACCCGTCGTACGCAGCCCGCGCAGTTCGGTCCACATGGAGTTCCGGGGCGGTCGGGGTCCCCGTGTGAGGCGCAGCACCGTACGCACCAGGCGGGGCGGTGACACCGCCGCGACCTGAGTGAACCGTCCCCGCGCCAGCCACGCGGCCTCCTGGGGCCGCAGCGCCGGGGGCCAGGGTCCGTGAGGCGGAGCCGGTGCCGGGCCGCGGCCGGTGGGAAGTCGCAGAGCCGCCGCGTGACGGGGTACGAGTCCGATCGACGCCACCCGTATGCCGGGGACGCGGCCGAGAGCGGCCCTGATCCGCGCGGGGAGATCGATGCCCTCAGGACTCGCGTCGTGCAGCACATGGACCGTCGCGCCCTCCGCCCGCTCCAGCGCCGCGACGAGGCGAGCGGCGAGCGGCAGAGCATGGACCGCCGCGAGGACGGGGCAGCCCGCCTCCAGATGCACATGGTTGGCGAGCAGCATGCGGGCGATCGAGCGGTCCTGGCAGACGAGAAGGCGGGGCAGCCCGTAGGCGTAGAGGTCGGGTTCGGAGGAGTCGGGTGTGGCCGGGGGCCGTGGCGGCGCCGACGGCACCGGCGGGAGCAGGCCCTCCACGGTCTCCCTGCCCCGCGCCTCCAGGGCGCGCGTGAATGTGGGCAGACGCAGGGGAGGGGCCGGGGTCCGCGGGATGCGGGTGAGCAGGGTCGCGGCCGGGCTCAGGACGCGACAGGTCTCGTAGTAGAGCTGCCGTTCCGTGAACCTGATGCCGCCGGGGCCCGCGGCGCGGGCGGCGGCCCCGGTGATCGCGAGATCGAGGAGGCGGGCGCCGGACCCGCGGCCGGTTCGGGGAGCCGGGGCGATGGAGGTCCCGCTTCCGGGAGCCTGGGGGCGTCGCGTGGTCATGCGGAGCCGGTGCCTTCCTTCTTGGACGTGCCGGCGCCGGGTCGGCCGGTGTCCCGCACTCGTGGGGTCTGCGCGGTCTGCGGTGCCTGCGGCCAGGTGAGGAAGCCGTTGGTGTGGGCGTGCCGGGGGCCGGGCAGCGGGGTGGTCAGGGCCCGCTCCACCGCCCGTACGACGATCGATTCGAGGAGGCGCGGCGGCACGGCGGCGATCGGGCTCCAGAAGCCGTCGGCGAGCCACTTGGCGTCGGCCTCGGGCAGACCCGCGACCGTGCGGAGCTGTTCCGCGTCGGCTAACCGATTGTGCCGGGCGAGCCGTACGACGCCCTGCTTGCCCCTGGCCGCGGAGACGGGGAGGCCCGCGTCCACCACGACCCGGTCGGGCTGCGCGGCACGGATGAGCGGTGCCAGCAGGACGCCCAGCGGGTCGGCGTCGTGCAGGACGACCACCGGGAGCCCGCTGCGGTACGCCGCGAGTTCCTTGAGGGCCCCTGCCACGACGTCGGAGCGCCCCGCGGTTCCCTCCGGGCCGGCGGCCTCCAGGAGGACGGCCCCCAGCCGGCCGGGAATGTCATTGGCCGTGAGGAAGAGGGCTGCCACCCGGTCGGCGCAGAGAATCACGGCCGCGGGCCGGGACAACGGAGCAGAGGCACGGGAACGGCTCGCGCTGCGCGGCCGGGGCACGGGGCGCGCGTCGTCGACGACGCCTTTCGGCAGCCGGCCGTACGCCGTCGACCAGGCGCCCGCCATCAGCTGACGGAAGGTCTCTTCGGAGGGGATGAGCTGCGAACGGGGCGGCCGACCGGGGCGATGGCGGATGGCCGATGCGACGACGAGGACGACGCACCCGCCGGCTCCGGCGACGAACGCGAGGACACCGTCGGTCAGGACCGCGCACAGGAGGAGGGCGACGGCCACCGGCAGAGCCACGAGCCAGCGGATCCGGGTCGGCACACCGTGCGGATCCTGCTCGGCCCACGCGTAGTTGCGGGTGCGGGACAGGTACCAGAGCTGAGTCAGGGTGATCTTCAGGCGGCCGTGGTCGGTGGCGCGCTTCGCGATGCGCCGGATACGGATGTCGTGCATGCCCGTGCCGTGGACCGCAGGGTCGAGTGCGAAGCGCTTCCCGCAGCGCGCACATACCCGGCCGGTGCGCTCCTTGCCCGTGAGCGAGGCGGCGCAGGCGGGGCAGATCATCGCTCACCCGCCCGGTCCTGGGCCGTCGGGCCGGGGCAGGTCATGAATCCCACGGACGCGGCACGGCGCCGTTCCGGATCGACGTTCCGGGTGACCTGTTCGGCGATCCGGGTGACGGCGGCGAGAAGCCGGGCAGGGGGCATGCCGACGAGCGGGAACCGCCAGCCCTTTCCCAGCCACTTCAGCTCCTCCTCGGTGAACTCGCCGAGTGCGGTGAGCCGCGCCATGGTCTCCCGGTCGGGCCGACCGCCCCGGTCGCGGTAGGGCACGGCCTGGGCGAGACCGCGGACGGTGCGCAGCGGCAGTCCGGCGTCGATCACCGTGCGTTGCCCCAGACTCTCGCGGACGCGCCGGACGAGGAGCTCCCCGTGCGCGTCGGCGTCGTGGAGCACGATCACCGGGCCCTGCGTGGGCAGGGCCCGGACTGCGTCGAGATCCTTGGCCGGCGCGATCCCGTAACGGGCGGGCAGTCCATCGGCGATCAGGAACGCCGTGATGGAGCGGTCGGGGCACAGGAGTACGGCACCGGGCTGAGCGTCGGAGGGCGCACGAGCTCTGGCCCGTGAGGGAATGGGAGGGGTGTCGTCGACCACCCCGGGCGGCAGCCCGCCGTACACGTTCCGCCAGGGTGCGAGCGCCTCCGAACGGAACGCCGCACGGCTCATGACCGGGAAGCCCCGGCCCACACCGGCGGCTCGTGCCAAGGCGAAGCACGCGGAGGCGAGCAACAGGGCGCCCGAGATGAGGAGGAGGTACGTGATCTCGGTGAAGGTGGCGAGGACGCCGACGAACAGGCCCGCGCCGAGCGAGGCACTCGCACACCCCGGCGCGAACCGGCTCTCCTTGAGGCGCTTGCGAGAGAGCGCGTACCACAACTGGTCCGGCGCCACTGCGATCCTGCCCTCCTCCGTCACCTTGGCGAGGATCCTGCGCACCCGCAGGTCGCTGAGGCCGAGGGAGTTGGTCTTGGGGTCGAGCGCGTACGTGCGCCTGCAGTGGGAGCAGGTGTTGTTGGGACGCTCCTTGCGGAGCAAGTTCTTCTCGCAGTGCGGACAGATCACCGGCGGACCTCCAGTGCGGTCGCCACACGGCGCAGTCGTTCGGCCAGACGCTCGCGGACGGTGGTGGTGGCGATGCCCCGGTCCCGCTGAAGGTGCTCGATGTCGCGAAGGGCGGCGGCGAGTGCGCGGTAATCGGTGGCGGTGGCCACGGCCACCTGGCCGGCCGTCGCGGTGTCGCCCGTTGCGCGGCGCTCCGCCTCCCCGGCGGTTATCGCGTAGTCCTCGTGGTCGATCCCGTAACCGGTGTTGGCTGCGAGGATCGTCAGCGGATCGGTGCCCCTGTTCGCGAAGGAGTGGGGCATCATCTCCGGAATCCGTATCAACATCCCGGGAGTCAGCGGTACTTCGGCGACCCGGTCGCGGTCCGCGTCGTGGAGGCCGCACGCCGCATGGCCCAGGCTGAGGACGAAGTGTTCACCGCCGTGGGCATGCGGAGTGAAGGCGCTGCGCGGCCCCACCACACCGAGTTTGACCGTGGCGTTCGAGGGACGTTCGGGGGAGGTCGCCGCGTCACCCACCAGGTAGTGGGCGAACTGCCCGTCATCGATGAAGCGGAGGAACTCCCGCTCGGGTCCCAGCTCGCGGGCGCCCTCGCGGTCGGCCAGCTCGATGCCTCCGTCCGGCCTCAGGTGGTACAGCTCCACACCCTCGGGGAGCGTGCCCCACGCTCCGCCCGACATGGCGTCGGATATGCCGTCATGCGGTCTCCCGGACATCGCGCATCCCCCTGTGTTCCTGTGCGCGGCGCGCGCTTCGCATGCGCATCGTATGGCCTTGATTCACAACAAGGGGAGCCTCTGGGGCGACTCTTGGACAACGTGCGCTGGAACGGCGGGTGAACGCGCGTCGGCCGGCGCTTGGCAGGTCAGGTCCTTGACCGGGAGCCTGCCCGTGGTCAGGTAGACCGTGGCGCTCTTGTCCGCGCAGGACTTGAAGGGGTAGACGCCGTGCCCCTCTCCCCCGGCGACGGTGACCATCCGGGAGCCGCGCAGGGCCCGGTGCATGGCCTGGCCGGCGGCCAGGGGCGTCTGGGGGTCCCACTCGTTCTGCAGGATCAGTACTCTGACCTTGTTGTTCACCGTTGTCGTGGGCTCGCTGCCCGGCTTCCAGAAGGCACACGGTGTGATGTTGGACGCGAAATCGCCGTACAGCGGATACCGGGCCTTGTCACGGATCGCGTCGCGGCGGTACTGCTCGGGGTCGCTCGGCCACGTACGGGCGTCGGTGCACAGGACAGCCCAAGCGCTGGCGTCGGAATTGTCCAGGGGAACGTCACGGGCGAACGCCGGCGGGGCGGGGGTGAGCGCCCGCTCGGGCGTGCCGGACGAGGCCGGCTTCTTGCCCTCGGCCGCCTTCTTCAGCCCGGCGACCCATTCGGCGGCTACCTGAACGCGGAAGAACTTGTGGCGCTTGGCGCGGATGTCGTCACCTGTGAGGGGTCCCTCGTCGGAGTCGATGGGCTTGCGGTTGGCATGGGCGACCAGGTCCCAGAAGGTCTTGCGGACCTCGGCTGGGGTATTGCCCAGTTCGTACGTCGTGTGTCGCTGGGCAGTCCACCTGCTCCATCGCGTGAAGGCGGGCCCGGTCCCCTCTGCCATCCCCTGGAACATGCCCCGCCAGATCCGCGTGGGGTCGGTTGCGCTGTCCAGCACGAACCGGTCGGTACGTCGGGGGAACATCTGTGTGTAGACGGCGCCGAGGTAGGTGCCGTAGGAGTACCCCAGGTAGGAGATCTTCCTCTCTCCCAGCACGGCACGGATGACGTCCATATCGCGAGCGGTGTTGCGGGTGGTGAAGTGCCGTAGCGTGTCACCCCCCTTGGCCTGGCACTTGTCGGCCACCGTACGGGCCCACCGCACATCCTTCGCGAATGTCTCGGCCTTGTACGGGCGCTCAGTGATCTTTTCGTCGCCAGCCAGACCGCAGCTGACGGGGGAGCTCTGCCCGACGCCCCTCGGGTCGAACCCGATGAGGTCGTACTGTCTCTTCACTTGCCCGGGGAGGTCCGCTCCCAGGTCGACAGGCATGTTCAGGCCCGGCTCGCCAGGGCCGCCGGGGTTGAACAGCAGAGCGCCGCGACGTTCCTCGGCGCTGCTTGCCTTCAGCCGGGATACCGCGATGTCGATCTTCCTACCGCCGGGATCGCTGTAGTCCAGCGGCACTTTGAGAGCCGCGCACTGAAAGGTGGTGGGGCTCCCCGCGTCGCAGCGCTGCCACTGGGGCTTCTGCTGCGTGTACTGCCGCAGAGGGTCCTTGGCAGCGGAGGCCTCAGATGCGGCAAAGGCCGTTGCGGGTGTCAGCGCCCGAAACGAAAGTCGTCGCGATGCCGACGGCCAGAAGAGATGCCATTCGTGTGTTTCGCACAAAGATGCTCCTGCTTGCTGGGGAGAGGTGACTGGCCCTTCCGCCCTTTTGTGCGCGGGAGGTTGGCGAGGCCGTCGGGGACGTGAACTCGCCGGCCGTTGAGAAGCCGTTGCGTCGGCCGCCCGGGCGGTGCCCCGCGGCTGCGGTCGTTGCCGGCTGTGCTGCCGACCGCCGGTCAGTTTCCCGTGAGCTGCTCGTGGACGCACTGCTTGTATTGCTGGAAGCTGTCGGGCTGGTAGCACTCCTGCGTGTTGTTGGCGTACCAGACCACGAAGAACGCGACCAGGATGGACACCACGATCGCGATGGCCGACGTCACCACGCCGGTGATGGCCTTGCCCCGGCCGACGCCAGTCCGCTTGGTCGTCGTCAGGGCGACGATGCCCAGGATCAGGCCGATGACGCCGAGCAGGCCGCCGATGAAGAGGATCGAGGTGATCAGGCCGATGACGCCCAGCACCATGGCGGTCCCGGCCAGGCTGTTCTTGCCGCCCGGAGGCCGCATGCCGTAGCCGCGGCCCTGGGAGCCGGGGAAATACACGTCTGCCCCAGCGGCCCGACTCGACGCTGCCCGAGTCGGCGTTGACGTCGTCCGAGCCGCCACAGCCTCAGCCGGTGCCTTGTGATTCGGCGACATCTCTGTCCCTTGCGTGTTCATCAGCCATCCTCCGGTCAACTGCTCAGGGCACGATCCTGGCCTCCCGGGGCTCGGGTGCATATCGCGGGAAGGCGGGAGAAAATGCTCCCTCGATCGGGGGAGGCCTCCGATGAACCATCCGGTCATACTGGCCGATTATGATCCGGGGAATTCGGCCGCTGCTGCGCGGCTCCACGTATTCGGGTGTGCTGTTCGCCTATTGCGGCGCGTTGGCGAGTCTTCCACTGCTGCCTTTCTCGATGCTGCCGGTGCTGGCGTGGCCATCCGCTCCATATGGAGTGCAGGCCGTTCTGACTCTGCTGGTCTGGGCAGCACTGATCGGCGTGGTCGGGCTGGCCCGCACCACGCGGCGGACGCTGATCGCGTCCGCCCGTCGACTGCTGAGGGTGCCGTTGCCGGATCCCGTGGCCGCACGTCAGCCCGCGAGCTCACCCGGCACTGAGCCGACTCCTGTGCCGGCCCCTGCTGCCGCGCCGACCCCCGCCGTACCATGCGGAGTCGACCGCTGGCGGACTCCGCTCTGGCTGCTGCTGCACGTGGCACTGGGGTGGACGGGGGCGCTGGTGAGCGGTGTGCTGTTTCTCGCGGGCCTGACCCTCCCGGTGGGTTGGCTCCGCGCCGAGGCGGGGCTGAGCCTGTTCGGCTGGTCGGTGCGGGCGGAGAGTGGCTGGCAGAGCTGGGCGGTGGCGCTCGGCTGTGTGCTGCTGGCGGCGGCTGCGTGCGCGGTGGTGACGAACGCTCTGCGGTGGTTGGCGCCCAGGCTGTTGGGACCGTCATCGGCTGAGCGGCTCGCGCTGGCGGCCGAGCGGGAGCTGAGGCTGGCCGAACGTAACCGACTGGCCCACGAGTTGCACGACTCGATCGGGCACACGCTGACGGCGACCACGATCCAGGCCGCGGTGGCGGGCGAGGTGCTCTCCGCCGACCCGGTGGCGGCGCGGGCCGCCCTGCGCAGCATCGAGGAGTCGGCCCGGGCCGCGCTGGAGGATCTGGATTACGTGCTGGGCGTGCTGCGCGAGCAGGAGGCGGAGACAGCGCCGACCCGCACCTTGGCCGACCTGCCTGAGCTGTTCGACCGGTTGCGGCACGCGGGCGCGGTGGTGGAGCCCGATCCTCTTCCCGGCGGCACTGCGCCGGATGGTCGCCGCGCGCCCGCTGGGCTCCGCCGAGGCGTTGCCGAAGGCGGCGCTGACGGGGTGGGAGGAGGAGGTGCTGCGGTTGATGGCCACCGGCCTGTCCAACCCGGAGATTGCGGAGTCGCTCACGGTGAGCCTGGAGACGGTGAAGACGCACGTCGGGAACGTGCTGACCAAGCTCGGCGCGCAGAACCGGACCCACGCGGTGGTGATCGCGTACGAGTCCGGTCTGGTGGTGCCGGGGTTCGCCGGCTGACCGGTTGAAGATCAACCGGGCCGTGGTCAAGCGCTTCGACAAGAGGGCGTACGTCTTTCACGGCACCGTGACCGTTCCTGCCCTACGTCTCTGGCTCCGCTCGTGATTCGCGCGTCGCCCCGCGCGCTGGTTCCTCGCGTCGCACGCCGGGCGGACCGGGCTGGGACACCGGCCGACGGTTCCTGGCGTCAACACGGCGTTCCACGGTCTGTCGCGTCCGACGTAAAAAGGTGGAAAGACGGGTAAACCAGCGAGGTGCTTACGGCATCCTCCCAGACGTGATGAGCCTGACGGGGACACCCTTCTTCCTGGCCACGATCGCGCTGGCCGTGGTCACCGTGCTGCTTCCCCTGCTGCTGTGGAGCCGGGTACGCGGCCCCGCTGCGGTGCGCGGCGCGGTCCGCATGGTGATGGTCGTCCTCGCGCAGGCGGCAGCCGTGCTGAGCGTCTTCGTGATGGTCAACAACACCAACGGCCTGTACGACAGCTGGGCCGACCTGCTCGGCACCGGACACCACATCGTCGCGGCGCCCGATCTCGGGCGCGACGGACTCGGGGATCACAAGCACCTGGCGAATGAGCCGAAGGTCGCACAGGACTTCAGCCTGACGCACGACGCCCGGATGGGCCGGGGCGTCCGCGTCACCCAGCTGAGCGGTCGGGTGTCGGGGGTGCGCGGAGAGGTGTACGTATGGCTGCCGCCGCAGTACGGCCAACCGGCCTTCCGGCACCGGAAGTTCCCCGTGGTCGAGCTCCTCGGCGGCTTCCCCGGATCGGCCAAGGCGTGGTTCGGCAGCCTGCAGGTGCAGTCGCAGCTGGAAGCCGGGATGCGGAGTGGGGAGATCGCCCCATTCATCCTCGTGGAGCCGCGGACCAATCTGCTGGCGGGTCAGGACACCGGGTGCGCCAATGTGCCGGGCGTCGTGGACGCCGAGTCCTGGCTGAGCGTGGACGTCCGGCAGATGGTGACCGATACCTTCCGCGCGCAGAGCCGTGCGAGCGGCTGGGCGGTGGCCGGGTACTCGGCCGGGGCACACTGCGCCGTGAAGATGGCGCTCGCCCACCCCGACCGGTACCGAGCCGCCGTGGGCCTCTCCGGCTACAATGACCCGGCCGCCGAGCGGGTTTCCCTCACGGGCCGGGACCCGGAGCTGCGGCGGGTCAACAACCCGCTGTGGATCCTGCGCCACGCGGCCACCCCGCCGTGCGTCGCGCTCTACCTCTCGGGCGGGCGCAACGACGGTTACCGTGACGGCCTCGCGCTGCGGCGGGCGGCAGCGCCCCCGACGCGGGTGGTGGTGGCCGAGGTGAGTGGGCCGCACACCGTCGGGCTGTGGAAACGTCAGGTGCCGCGTGTCTTCCGCTGGCTGACGGCCGAACTGTCGCCCTGCGCGGGCCGGGTCGCTCCCGCGAAGGGCACCTGATCGATGGGGGCGGCCGGGGCGCCCGGGTAGAGCGCGCGGATGATCTGCGGTGAGCTCCCCGTCAGCAGCGCGTGTACCGGCTCGCCCAGCCCGAGCAACAGAGGAGAACGGTCTTGGTTCATGCGGTGGTTGCCCGGATGAGGGAGGTCGTTCTGCGGTAGGGGCGGCCGCAGAACGACCTGCCGGCGACGCCAGGAGAGTGCCGGGCGTCCCGGCACGGGCCGGAACATCAGGTGGAGGGTGTCTCGGAACCCGTGGTGCCGGAGATCGATGGCTCCCGACGCCCGGAATTCGGCCTTGTCACCGGCTCCACCACGAGGCGAGTGATTCGAGGTGATCCTTTTCGCCGGGTCAAAAAAGGATCACGCCGGCCGCGCGACGAGGGCATGAGGCCGGCCCCCCCCGGCCGGGGATGATGCGCCGACCGGGTACGCGGCACCGGCCGCGTACAGGTCCCGCCGCAGTGCGATCTCCGCGCCGTGTGCAGGACTTCACGGTTGACGTGGAGAGCGACCGCGGCCAGCGGCCACAGCCGGTAGGTGTCCCAGACGTCCTCGCTCGGTTCGGCCGGCGCCGCCGCGTCCAGCTTCCGTACCCCGTTCAGCCACGATCATCCGATCGAGGAGAATGTTGTTGAGCAGATGGGAGTAGGTCTCGACATGGCTGTGGCGGCGCCCCGTCACCACCGCGCCCGCAACCTTGTCGGTCAGCCGCCGGTCGAAGCGCAGTCGAGGTCGCCGAGCAAACACGTTGCCCTCGGCGGCGGCGGCGCGCACTTCTGCCTCGGTTCGCATCTGGCCCGTCTGGAAATCGGCGCGGTGCTCGAAGCCCTGCGCGACCTCGTCGCCGACCTCGAACCCGCGGGTGAGCCGGCCCGAATCTATTCGAACTTCCTGGGCGGAGTGTGCAGCGTGCCCGTCTCCCTCAAGGCGCGGTGAGACGTGCCGCACGGATGCGGCGCCGTGGTGGCCGGCGCCGCATCCCCCTCATCTCATCCGTGACGGCCGCGGGATGCCGAGGGGTGTTCGCCGCCTGAGCCACCGCGCAGGGCAGGGCTACGGTCGGGGAACCCCACCGGTCCGGAGCCCGGACATCCGGGCCGGGTCTGTCCGCTCGGTGGGTGAACAGGATGCACTGCGAAGGGAATTGGGGGACTGGTAGGAAAGTTTACTGTTCGCTAGCATCCCGGGTGGTGGCCCGGCGCGGTGCCTGCCCCGTAGGCATGACGCGCTCAGTGAGAGCTCTGGCCCGGCCACCATGATGTCGCCCCCTGCCCGCACGAGGGTCGGGGCGCGAGGTCATGCACCAATGCCCAGCTCTCGCCACCCCCAAGGCCAGGAGTCCAGGGATGCACCTGAACGGCTCAGCTCCACTCCTCACGCCCACGCGGCGCCGTACGGTGGGCGTGGTCATCGCCGCCGTACTCCTCCTCGTCGGAAGCCTGTTGCTCGCCTACCCCGACCGGGCCGACGCCGCCGCCGACCCCCTTATTTCGCATGGCAAGCCCGCCACCGCCTCCTCCAGCGAAGCTTCCGGCCTCGGGCCGCAGAACGCCTTCGACGGCGACCCGGCCACCCGCTGGGCGAGCGCCGAGGGCGAGGACCCGCAGTGGATACGTGTCGACCTCGGTGCCACCGCCGACGTCACGCGGGTGGCGCTGAGTTGGGAGGCCGCGTACGCCAAGGCGTACCGGATCGAGATCTCCGCCGACGGCACCACCTGGACCCAGCTCGCCAATGAGACGGCCGGGAACGGCGGCACCGACGACTGGTCTGCCCTCTCCGGCAAGGGCCGCTACCTGCGCGTGTACGGCATCGCGCGCGGCACTGCCTACGGCTACTCGCTGCATGAGGCCGAGGTGTACGGCACCTTCGACGGCGCGCCCCCGCAGACCGGTGCCTTCACCGTGGTCGCCGCCGGTGACATCGCCGCCCAGTGCACCGCCTCCGACAGTGACTGTGCCCACCCCAAGACCGCCGCACTGGCCCAGAAGCTCAATCCGAAGTTCTATCTGACGATGGGCGACAGCCAGTACGACGACGCCCGGATCGCCGACTTCCGCGCCTACTACGACAAGACCTGGGGCGCCTTCAAGGACAAGACGCGCCCGGTGCCCGGCAACCACGAAACGTACGACCCGGCCGGGGCGCTGGCCGGCTACAAGGCGTACTTCGGGGCCATCGCGTACCCCCAGGGCAAGAGCTACTACAGCTACGACGAGGGCAACTGGCACTTCATCGCCCTCGACTCCAACTCCTTCGACCAGAGCGCGCAGATCGACTGGCTCAAGGCCGACCTCGCCAAGAACAGCAAGGCGTGCATCGCCGCCTACTGGCACCACCCGCTGTACTCCTCGGGCGGACACGGCAACGACCCGGTCAGCAGGCCGGTCTGGAAGATCCTCTACGGGGCCAAGGCCGACCTCGTGCTCAACGGACACGACCACCACTACGAGCGGTTCGCCCCACAGAACCCCGACGGGAAGGCCGTCGCCGACGGGATCACCGAGATCGTCGGCGGGATGGGCGGCGCCGAGCCCTACCCCATCGAGGAGGTCCAGCCCAACAGCCAGAAGCGGATCAGCGGCGAATACGGCGTCCTGAAGATGGACTTCACCGACTCCGGCTACAGCTGGAACTACGTCGGCACCGACGGCAAGAACAAGGACACCAGCCCGAAGTACACCTGCCACTGATGTATCTGGCGACCACAGGCCGCCGGGACACGCCGGCCCCGCCCCGCACCGGCGGGGCGGGCCGGCGGGTCCCCGGCACCGTCCTCGCACTCGGCACGGTCAGCCTCGTCACCGACATCTCCTCCGAGATGGTCACCGCGGTGCTGCCGCTCTACCTCGTCCTCGGACTCGGTCTCTCACCCCTCCAATTCGGCTTCCTCGACGGCTTGTTCAACGGCGCCGCCGCCGTCGTACGGCTGCTCGGCGGGCACGCCGCCGACCGCGGCGGCCGGCACAAACGGGTCGCGGGGATCGGCTACGCCCTCTCCGCCTGCTCCCGGCTCGGCCTGCTTCTCGCGGGCGGCGCCACCGCCGGGATCGCGGCCGCCCTCGCCACCGACCGGGTCGGAAAGGGCATCCGAACGGCGCCCCGTGACGCACTGATCACCCTGAGCAGCCGACCCGAGGCGCTCGGCCGGTCCTTCGGCGTGCACCGGGCGATGGACACCACGGGCGCCCTGCTCGGCCCGCTCGCCGCGTTCGCCCTGCTCTGGGCGACGGCCGACGCCTACGACGCGGTGTTCGTCGTCAGCTTCTGCGTCGGCCTGCTCGGGGTACTGATCCTCGTCCTGTACGTTCCCGGGGGGCACCCGGCACCACCCACGAACTCGACTCCCCGTACACGAAAGACATTTGGGGCACTGCGTGATCCCGCCTTCCGGCGGATTCTCGGAGCCGCCGCCCTGCTGGGTGCCGCCACCGTCGGTGACGCCTTCGTCTACCTCCTGCTCCAGCGCCGCCTCGACCTCTCCGTCGGCTGGTTCCCGCTGCTGCCGCTCGGCGCGGCGGCGTGCTATTTGCTGCTCGCGGTCCCGGCGGGCCGGATCGCGGACCGGGTCGGCCGACGGCTGCCGTTCCTGTACGGACACGTCGCGCTGCTCGGCGTGTACGCCACGCTCCTCGCCCCGACCGGCGATTCGGCCCCGCTTCTCCTTGTGCCCGCCCTCGTGCTGCTGGGCGTCTTCTACGCCACCACCGACGGGGTGCTGATGGCCCTCGCCGGACCAGTGCTGCCCGCCGACGGCAGGGCGGGCGGACTTGCCCTGCTCCAGACCGGCCAGGCGCTGGCCCGGATGCTCGCCGCCGCGGGCTTCGGCGCCGCGTGGACGGTGTGGGGGGCGCGCCCCGCGCTGTGGGCGGCGATATCGGCCCTGCTCGCTGCGCTCGTGGGCGGCTGGGCACTGCTGCCGCGCAACCAGTCCCGCACCCCGGCCCCCGAGGGGCCGGGAGCTCCGATCCCCGAGAGGCGGACCGCATGAGTGCCAGGTTCCCAGGACCCGCGACCCCGCTCGGCCCACGGGCCCGTATCGCCGTCGTGGTGGCCGCGGTGCTACTCCTCGCGGGCGGCTCCGTCTGGTACGCCCTGCACGCGGAACAGCGGTCGGAGGGGCAACGAGCCGACGCAGACCCCTCGTTCACTCTCGGTGGGCCCGCGCTGTACTTCCGGGACACGGTCACAGGACGCGTCGCGCATCAACCGCTCGCCGGAACCCCCGGCGCCCGCACCACCGGCGGCCCCGCCTGTGACCGGTTCTACGCCTCAGGCGATACCGCGCTCTGTCTGCGCGCCGAGCCCGGGGTGCTGCCGAAGACATACGCAATCGTTCTCGACCGGCAGCTGCGCGAGATGCGCCGGATCACCGTGCCGGGCGTTCCCACCCGCGCCCGCGTCTCCGCCTCCGGGCGGATGTTGTCCTGGACGGTGTTCGCCACCGGAGACTCCTACGCCACCACCGCCTTCTCCACGCGGACCGCCGTCCTCGACCTGCGCACCGGCTACCTCATCAAGTCCATGGAGGAGATCCCCCTCACCATCGACGGTGTCCGCTACCACGCCCCCGACGTCAACTACTGGGGGGTGACCTTCGCCCGCGACGACAACCGCTTTTACGCGACCGTCTCCACCAAGGGCCGCACCTACCTCGTCGAGGGGAACATGAGGGACTGGTCGGCGAAGGCGCTGCGGCAGAATGCCGAATGCCCCTCCCTGTCGCCTGATAACACCCGGGTCGCCTTTAAGAAGAAGGTTTCCGACGACCCGGCCGCGCCCTGGCGGCTGTACGTCCTCGACCTGCGGACCATGCGTGAGACGCCGCTCGCCGAGTCACGCAGTGTCGACGACCAGGCGGCCTGGCTGGACGACGACACGGTCGCCTACGCGCTGCCGGGCGCGGCCGGCCGGGCGAGCGACATCTGGACCGTCCCCGCAGACGGTACCGGGGCACCCCGCGTGGCCGCGGCGGGCGGATCGTCACCGGTGGCGGTGGGCTGAGCGAGACGGCCCGGGGCAGAAGCAGCCCACCCGGCAGGGCTGTCGTCGTCCCTGCCGAGCGGCACGCCGGCGGCATGGTTTCGAGGACCGGCAGACTCCGGCTCGGAGGCTGTTTTCTCCATTCGGAATCGAGCAACCCTTGCTGCTCCAGGACCAGTTCAGAGCGCTGTTCTGTTCTGACGTGCACCGCCCCGGTCGGATCGAGGGATCGGGGCGTGGGTGCGAAAGGTGGCAAGAACGCCAGAAGGGCCGTCACATTCGCCGGGCGCTGAAGTACTGGATGTGCAAGTGGGCGTGTACATGCCGACGGGGTCGTGCCCGTGACCATGGGCCAGGGCTGAGCTCGACGCAGAAGTGCCCGGCGTCCGGGTAGCGGTGCAAGTGTGACGGGGCCTGGTCGACGAGACCGCGCAGAGTGGTGCCGGCCGCCGCACGGCGTGAGGCGTTAACAACCGTGATAGAAGAGGGTGTTATGAAACACGAGGCATACAACGCAGGCCAATTCCACAGCGCTGTTCCGCACTCAGCCCGCGTCTGGAACTACTGGATCGGCGGCAAGGACCACTACCCGGTGGACCAGGAGCTCGGAGATCAAGTAATCGCGAGCTACCCCCAGACGCGGGAACTTGCCCTGGCGTCACGGGCTTTTCAGGCACGTGCGGTGCGGTATCTGGCCGAAGCGGGTATATCCCAGTTCCTTGACATCGGGACCGGGCTTCCCGTGCAAAACAGCACGCATGAGGTCGCGCAGAGCGTCGAGCCGAAGGCTCGCATCGTGTACGTCGACAACGACCCGCTCGTATTGGCACACGCCCGTGCCTTGCTGACAAGTGCACCAGACGGGATGACGGACTACGTGCACGCGGACATGCTGGAAGCCAAGCGGGTGCTCCAGGAGGCGGCGCGCACCCTGGACATGACACGACCCGTGGCCGTGATGGTGCTGTCCACACTGGGACACCTCCAGCCCCAGGCCGGCATCGACCTCATGCACCAGTACATGGCCGGCACGGTGGCAGGCAGCTATCTGGTCCTCTGCGACACGGTCGCCACGCCCCAGACGCTGGCTGCGCAGCAGGCTTACGCGGCGGGCGACACTCCGCCATACCTGGTGCGCCAGCCGGAGGAGATCCTCGCGAGCGCCGACGGGATGGAGTTGGTCGAGCCCGGATTCGGGTCGATCACCCTCTGGCGAGCGGACGAAGAGGACCTTGAACCGGTCGACCAGTGGGGATTCGTCGCCCGCAAGGTGTAGAAGTCGGCGACTGCACCGGTCGATGCACTGAGCCCGCGTTCGCATTTGGCTGTCCGAAGCGGTCACTGCACGCTTCAGCGCACACGGCGTCGCTCGGCGACCCACGCCCGGTGCGTGCCGCCCAGCGGCAGGCCGAAGTCGGTATTCCGGCACGCACAGGATCTTGGCCATGGCGGCGGCTCCTCATCCGTTGTTGCGGGAAGGAGCCGCACACGGCCCTCACCCGGGCCGCGCGTGGTCAAAGCGGACGTGTCTATGTGCCCATAGGCGGCACAATCACAATCTGTAATGCGAAACCCCATAGCAGATGCCTGGCTATTCAGAGGAAGGCCCAAAGCTCCTGTGGGCGGGACTCGCTGTCCCGAGGTGCAGGTCGCGAAGATCTGCACCTGGCGTGCGGAGCGTCCGTCGTCGCGCTGATCAAGTCGACGGAGATTTCCCTGGCTGCGGTCTGATCTTCGGGCGGGAGACGACTCCGTTCTGATCGGGAGCTGTCCACGCCCCGACCCACACGCGTGTGATGGCGCTGATGTAGCGCGCGCCGCAGCGGTCGGCGGGAACCACGAGCTGGCTACCGACCGCGTCCAGTTCCTGATTGTCCATCCGCGTGGCGAGCAGGACAGGGACGTTGCCGAAGTCGGCGTCGATCTCCGCCCAGGACAGCACCGTGTGGTGGCCGTCCCCGCCGGTGACAGCCAGCAGGAAACGGGAACGATCCTTGCGTCGTTGCGGGTCGAAGGCAGGGCCGGCGTTCAGGATCACCTCGCGCAGCAGTGGACCTTCGAAGCTGTGGCGCTGCGGGCCGCTGGTGGCACAGTCGAAGACAATCTCGGCTCGGTGCTGCTCCCATCCCTCCCGCAGGTCCCGCACCGTCAGCGTGGCCGGTCGGTCGACATCCCCGCGCAGGGCGAGAGAAGCGGTACGTACACGAGGTGTGCGGGGTGGCGGGCTGTGTCGGCTCATCGGCTTCCCCAGGTCGGACGGCCCGCAGGGCGGCTGTCAGAAGATATGCCCCGCCATCGCCCCATGGAATCGCAACTATGAGGCAATATCCGTCTGCGGCCTCGCTTTTGTGAGGTCCTGTCGAGATGCTCTGTGGCATCCTCCGGTCATCCGCCCACGGATCGCCCGGCCCGGGCACATGCATGAGCCGGGTAGCTTCTGGGCACCTCGGGCTGCCGTTTCCCTGCTGTGGGCTCTCTCGTTGGGCCGAATGAGTGGGGCCCGGGGCAAGAAAGGGCAGGGCAAGCGGCAGGAGTGGTCACCGGAAGGCGTGGTGGCGTGCTGGACGCTGGTGGACGGTGACTGGGCCCTGGTGGCCAACAAGAGCGGTCCGAGGCGGCTCGGCTTAGCCCTGACCCTGAAGCTCTTCGAGCAGGGGGGCCGGTTCCCGGAGTTCACGAAGTACGTGTTCACCGGCCGGACCGCCGAGTACCACCGCAAGCAGATCCGCGAGGCCCTGGGGTTTTGGCCGTCCATGCGGGCGGACGAGGATCGCCTGATTGAGTGGCTGGCCACCGAGGTGTGCCCGGCCGAGCCCCAAGCACCCCACCTACGCCGCCCTGGAAGAGCTCGGCCGGGCTGTCCGCACCTTCTTTGCCCGCGACTACCTCGCCAGCCCCGGCCTGCGCCGCGAGATTCACGGCGGCCTCCAGGTCGTGGAGACTGGAGCAGCGCCGACTCGGTCCTGCACTACGGCGAGGACGGCGCTCTGACCGGCCCGGGAACACGCCGAGACCTCGATGCTCGCTCCGCACCTGCTCCAGTCGAGCCTCGTCCACATCAACACCCTGCTGCTCCAGAAGCTCCTTGCCGAACCGGCCTGGGCCTCGAGGCTCAGCGAGGAGGCCCGGCACGAACCACACGACCGGCACCGTGACTGCGATGTTCAGGTACCGCTCGGGCGTGAGAACTTCGTCTGGAGGAGATCAGTGAAGATGCCGATGGGGTCGTCCCAACCACTGTCGACCCAATCACCGTTGACGTTGGCGGTGACCATGTGTATGCCGTCGCGGGCGCCGTAGGTATAGGACCAGGAACCGAAGAGCGCACCCCCCATGCCCCAGACCGTTTCCCGGCAGGGGAGCATCACTGACGAGACGCCGAGACCGTAGGTGGCGTTGGAAATCCAGCCGTGGGTCGGCACCGTGGTGAACATGTCGCGCTGCTGATCCGGTGGCAGTATGCGGCCACCCAGCAGAGCGCCGAAGAACTGGTTGAGATCCTCGACGGTGGAGATCATGCCGCCGGCCGCCCAGAACATGGTGGAGTCGAACTCGGTAGCGTCGTGGATCGGGGCGCCGGGGTCGGTCCGGAACAGTTTCGTATAGTGCCGGGAGTGTGGCCCGCGGATCGTCGGGTCACTGCCGTGCGGCAGGTACGTCCCGGTCAGGCCGAGCGGGCGGGTGATCCGCTCGGTGATCTCGTCGGCAAGGGCCCGGCCGGTGACCCGTTCGATGATCATGCCTGCGACGACGTAGTTGGTGTTGGAGTAGGCCCAGTCCGAACCCGGTGCGAAGGTGGCCGGATGGGCCATGGCGATCTGCACCAGCAACTCGGGGGCGTGGGTCTCGTGACGGTTCAGTGCTTCCTGGTCATCGGTGTAGTTGAAGATCCCGCTGGTGTGGTTGAGCAGCATCCTGATGGCCACCCTGCCGCCGTCGTGGTCGTGGCCGCGGACTACGCCGGGCAGCCACTGTTCCACCGTGTCGTCCAGACTCAGTCTGCCTTCGGCCGCCAGTTGCAGCATCACGGTGGCCACGAACGTCTTGCTGATGCTGCCGATACGGAATCGGTCCTCCGGTGAGCGCTTGCGGCCGGTTGCGGTGTCGGCCACCCCTGCCGTGCCGAACCACCGCTGATCGCCGTCGCACATCTCGGCGACGATGCCGGGAACGCGGCCTTGATCCACGGCCTGGTTGAGTAAACGCTGGAACGCTGGGTGGCAGTCGGTCACTGAGATCGGTGCAGGTGCGGACATGGTGCCCGCAGCCTTGGCTGCCGCGGTGCCCTGCCGGCCGCCGTCTGTGTGAGCGGAACGTTGGTGCATGTGCATTTCTCCTTGTCGGTGGCGTGAGCTGCTTGGCCGCGCGGATCCGATGTCAGCCGTCACCGGCGGTCAGTCGTCCTCGTTGCTGAGTGCCTGCCGTACGCGGTCCACCAATTCGGCCTGATCGACGTCAGCCAGGGCGAGAGCACGTGGCACGGTACCGACCCGGGCCTCCAGAATCCCGAGCAGCAGATGTGCCGACCGCAGTTCCTTCTTACGGACGGAAGAGAAGCTCCGATTCAGCGCGAGCTTGGCGGACGCGCCCATCTTGGGCTGCTCGCAAGCACGGCTCGGCCGGGGAAGGTCAAAGGGTGCCGGAGACACTCCGACGGAGCTCAGGCTGTGCTCGAACTCCCGGTCCAGTGCGTCGCGGACAGCGTGGTGATCGAGCCCGGCCGAGGTCAGGACCTGATGTGCGACGGCCCCCTGCTCCGCGGCGATCGACAACAGGAGATGATGGGCCTCGATCGTCGCCGATCCATCCTCGCGAGCTTCGTGTATCGCCCGCACGATGACCGCGTGCAGATACTTGTCAAACGCGGTCATCGCCGCGCCTCCTCAGCTTGACTTCGGCCGTGATGAGCCGCTTGGCGTGCTTCTTGTGGACGGCCTGGCGCGTGACACCGAGCGCCTCGGCTACCTGCGGCCAGCTCCAGCCCGCTCGCATGGCCTGCTCGACTGCGGCGTCCTCCAGTTGATCAGCAAGGCGCCGCAACGCCACGACGGCCGCCAGGGCGTCAGCGGACTCTCGGGGAACGGGACTCTCAGCGGCAGGCATACAAGCAACCGTAGTTGACTATTGGAGATAGTCAACGCGAGTTGCTCATCGTTGCGGCAGGGGTGGGCGAGGCTGGGCACCCGTGATCACGAGCCCGCAAATGGGCGGTGTCGGCAACCCGCGTCGGAAATCAACGTCGGAGAACGGTGCTTGGGGTAGTTTCCGACAGTGCCTATCGGCTACTGCCGCATCTCGACGGCCGACCAGAGCTCTGATCATCAGATCGACGCCCTGCTGCGGGCCGGCGTCGACCGCGACAACATCCATGTCGACACCGCGAGCGGCGCGAAGGCGTCCCGCCCGAGGCCCGGCCTCGTCATGCAACTGCTGCGCGAGGGCGACACTCTGAAGGTCACCCGCCTCGACCGGCTCTCCCGATCCGTGCTGCACGTCATCGAGCAGGGCATCGACACCTCCAGCATGGAGGGTCGGGCCCGGGACGGGCACCGGCGCGGACTGCTGCCGGCGCCGCCTGAGCTGCTGAGTGAGATCACCCGCGGCGCGTTGGAGCGGCTGCTCACCTCGCAGTTGCCGCGCGAAATCGACTGGACCGCGGCCGATCTGCTGCGGGCGACCGTCGACACCGTGCTCTACGGGACGATCCGCTCAGCACACCCCGGCATCGACGATGAAAAACTCCGGGCGTTCATGCCGACGGCCCGCGATGATGAGCAGGAGGTGGGCCCGTGACTGGGGCAACCGGCAGGGTGGCATTGGTGACAGGGGCCAGCAGTGGAATCGGTGCGGCCACCGCGCGCCTTCTGGCCGCACGAGGGATGCGCGTGGTGGTCAACTACCTCCGCAGCGGCACGGCAGCCGAGGAGGTCGTGGCCGACATCGAGGCCGCAGGCGGCCAGGCCATGGCCGTGCAGGCCGACGTGCGCGAGGCAGCGGCGATCGAGAGCGTGATCGAGCAGGCCCAGGCGGCATGGGGCGGCATCGACGTGCTTGTGCACAACGCGCTCACCCCGTATGTGATCAAGCCGTTCCAGGACATGACGTGGGAAGAACTCGGCGGCAAGCTCGACGACGAGATGCGTGCGGCGTTCGCGGTCACCAAAGCCGTCCTGCCCGCCATGACCGAACAGGCCTGGGGACGCATCATCTATCTCGGTACCGGCCTCAGCCGCCGGCCCCGGGAGGGCATGATCGCCCTGGGCACGGCCAAGGCCGCATTGGCGCAGTTCGCCCGGTACCTCGCCCAGGAACTGGGCCCGCGGGGCATCACGGTCAACGTCGTCGAGCCCGGCCCGGTGGAGGACACCCGCATGGCGCATGTGTTGGACGAGGAGCACAAGCAGCGGCAGGTGGCCGCTACCCCCCTGGGCCGCCTGGCACACCCGGGCGACGTCGCCCAAGCGGTCGCCTTCTACGCCGGCGAGGACAACACCTTCATGACCGGCACCACGGCCGCGGTCAACGGCGGGATGTCCATGTACTGACGCCCCGCTGTCCTCCGCACACGGGGCCATACCGTCCCGGTCCGGCCGACGGCCGGACCGCATCCGGCACACCGTCACCTCAGCATCATGGGCCGCAGCAGCCGGGCCCGCGGGGGCGTATGGCGGTGACACGATCAAGGAAAACGTTCATGTACACGATCGATCTCGCCTACGTCGGGCGGGGCCTGCACGAGGAACTGGTCGCCTACATCGCCGACCAGCAGGGCTACTACGCCGACGAGGGCGTCCACGTCGCGCTGCGCGACGGCTGCTCCTGGGACGAGGAGCGGCTGCGCCACGGCGCCACCATCGGGCTCGGCCGGGCGCTGCTGTCCCGACTGGCCAATGACATCCCCTGGGTCGCACTCAATGTCAACACCCACCGCCCGCTGTTCTGGTTCCTCGCCCGCCCCGGCCTGACCTCCCTGGCCGACCTGGCCGGCCGACGGCTGGCGGTACACGCCCCCCACACCGCACCCGGGTGCTTCGCCCGGATCGTACTGCGCCAGGCCGGCCTCGACCCGGACCGTGACATCCACACCATCGTCCGCCCACCCCGCGACTACGGCATGGACCTGCGCTGGCTGCACGACGGCAGGATCGACGCCGCCCTGGTCGGCAGCACCATGGCACCGGAGGCGGTAGCCGCCGAGTACGGCTGGCAGGTGCTGGCCTGGGTCGGCGACCACTTCCAGATCCCCACCGTAGGCGTGGCCGTCGACCCCACCTACATCCACCCGGACGGTCCCGCGGTCCAGGCCGTCGTACGAGCCCACCGGCGCGCCCTGCAAGCGATGCGCAACGAACCCGACACCACGGTGCGGCACATCCAGACGTTCCTCGGCCGACACACCGCAGACGAAGCCCGAGCCCACTTCGAGACGTTCATCGCACCGTATTTCACCATCGACGGCCAAGCCGACCTCGCCGTCGGCGCCACCGCGATCACCGCGGTCTCCGCCGAACTCGGTGTCCCCGCCACCGTCACCGCAGCCGAGTTCTACCGCACCGCAACCACCACGCCCTAGGAGCCCGGCGACACCGTTATGTCACCAACGTGCCCCGGCTCTCCAAGCCGCTGCGGGTGCCGACCCCGGCCGACCGGGGCCCGGGGCAGCCCTGACGACCCGGCACCCCGCTCCCGGCGCCCATCGGCCCCGACACCCCGGGCGCCGGAGTCCCTGCCGACGTACGCGAGGTCTACAGCGCCCGTACCCCGGGACCGCCGATTGACGGGCACAGCGCCTCGCAGTAGATGCTGCTGGAGACCCTCGAAGTCTTTCTCGCGCACAACGGCTCCTGGGCACGCACCGTCGAAGCCCTGCACCTGCACGTCAACACGGTGCACTACCGTGTCCGGCGCATCGAGCTGCTCACCGGCCGGGACCTGTCGCGCCTCGACCACAAACTCGACCTGCAGGCTGCACTGCTGTGCCGCTGACCGAAGTGGTCCCTGTTCAGCTCCGGCTGCCCAGCCGATCGATGTGCACGTTCGTCGACTTCACCCGCGCCGTTGCCATGACCCCGACCTCAAGGCCGAGCTCGTCGACTGACTCGCGGCTGATCAGCGACACCAGCCGGTGCGGCCCGGACTGGATCTCCACCTGAGCCACGATGTCGTCGACCTTTACGGCGGTGACGATCCCGGCGAATGAGTTCCGCACCGACGTCAGCACCTCACCGGGCACCGGATGCAGACCTGCGGCGCGCTCTTTGGCGAACGCGGCCAGACTCACACCGTGGATCAGCCGGTTCCCCGACCCGCCCCGGTCCATCGTGAGGACCCCACCGTCGGCCCAACGGCGGACGGTCTCGGGACTCACAGCCAACAGCTCCGCTGCCTGGCCAATGCTGTACGAAGGCACCTGGGCACTGTAGGCCAATGCGGGGTTCACCAGCGCACCGGCTCCGACCTTGCCAGGACGGACGCCGGGCGCTCCCCTCGCGTATGAGCCCGCGTCGCCCACCGTCCAGACCAGCGACGCAACCGAAGTGCCGACGCCGGCGGATGTGCCTCCCCGGCCACCCTCGCGAAGACCCCTGCGCAACCCGAAGGGCAGATCGCGCCGGCAGCACAGTTGCTACCAGGGGCAAGAGCTCGAAGCCCCGGCAGCGCACAGCGCCCGCGGGCCCGGACGCGCTGCTGCGCGACATCCCCCGCGCAGCCGGGATCACCGCGGTGTCCGCGCACTACCTCCTGCACACCTACCTGGGCGGGCCGACCGTGTGGCGCGGACGGGTGGACGCCCTGGACGCGGGCCAGGAGGCGCGGCTGCGCGCTGAGACCGGCACCCCGGACACTGCGGACACCCCTGACGCTGCGGCCCCCAATGCCCCCGCGTACCTCCTCACCGACGCGGACCGCCTGCTGCTGTCCGCGCTGCGCGAGGACGCGCGCCTCAGCTACGCGGACCTGTCCGCCGCGACCGGCACCACCGCGTCCACGGTTGCCCGCCGACTGGCCGAACTGCGGGCGCGCGGCGCGCTGTTCTTCGATGTGGATGTCGATCCGGCGCTGCTGGGCGTGACGGTGTCCGCACTGCTGTGGATGCAGGTGGCGCCCGCGCAACTGGATGCGGTGGAGACAGCGTTGGCCGGGCACGAGGAGTTGGCGGTGGTCGCGGCGACGACCGGCCCGACGAACCTGGTCGCGCAAGCGCTGTGCCGGGACGCGGAGACCCTGCACCACTACCTGACGCGGCGGGTGGCCTGGGATGCGGTCACGCTGATCGAGACGGCGCCGGTGCTGCGCACCTACAAGGCGGCGGCGACGATACGCGCGGGCTGACCCCGGTCGCCGAAACGATGCGCGGACGCGGGGCGGGGACGCGCGGTGCGGACGTGGCGGTGTGCCTCGAAGAGCGACTCGGCCACGGCGTACCGGTGTTCCCACCCCTCGCGTTCCCATGCGTGGCCCGGGAGCCATTCGTCGGTTCAGCGCCGAGTCGAACGCGGCGAGCTGGTCCTTCTGCCCATCGCGGCACGCCTGCATGATCTGGCCGCGCTTGCCGTGGCAGATCGCGCGGGCGAGCCGGTGCCGGGACTCCTGGACGGTGAGTCGGCGGTTCATTCGGCGGCTGCAGGTTCACGCCGGACGCCGAGCCGTAACGAGCCGCCCAGGCCTCAAGATCATCTCGTGGCGGGTTTCTGGCGTATCCGGGAACCGGCGCGAATCGCATCTGATGCGAACTGGACGCATCTTGCGTCGCGTTGACCGACTGGGCCTTGGGAAGCCGCTGATCAGCGAACAGAGGCTCCATTGTGCGCCTGCCGAGACGGTAGCCGACGAGCCTGTCCTGTCTCGTTTCGCTCCACTCGATTGGATGGCTGACCTGCCGTTCCTCTCCAGGCTTCGCATCTGGTGCGAGAATCTCGCGCCGGATGCGATCTACGGAGCGTGACGAATTCGGCGGGCAGGACGGGACAGCACCGGGAGCCGCACGGCTGCACCTGGCCGACGGGGTGCCGCTGTTGCGGCCGGAGGAGCAGGTCTTCGAGGCGATGTTGGACGGCTGGCGTAACCAGCAGCTGGCACGGAACCTCGCGCTGTCGACCATCAACGGCCGCGAGCGGAAGGTGCGGGCGTTCGCCGCGCACGCGGACGCCTTCCCTCGGAACTGGTCCTCACCGTTGGCGGACGAGTGGTTCGGCGACCTGCGGGTGGTCCACGGCTGCGTCCGCTCGAAGCTGCGCGGCTACCAGGAGGCGGTGCGGCTGTTCTGCGAATACGCCACCGACCCGGCTCACAGCTGGGCAGCCGAGTGCGAGCGGCGCTTCGGCACCCATCCCATCCAGGTGTGCCACGAGTGGAACACCACCGTGCACATGCAGGAGTGCGAGGCCGAATCTCCGAGCCAGGCGCTACCGGCGCAGAGTCTGCCCAGCTCGCCGCCGAGGCCGGAGGAACCTGGCGTCGCTACGCTCCCGGCGACCACCGGCGGTGGCTACCGCCCGTGGCTACCGCCCGTCAGGCGCTGCTTGACCTTCCCGCTGGCGGCAGGGTTGCACGATGACCGGCATGAACAGCACCGCATCGCAGAGCAGCAGGATCGTCGCCGTCACCGGAGCCGGCACCGGGATCGGCCGGGCCACCGCCCGCGCCTTCGCCGCCGAAGGCGCCCACGTGGTCGCGATCGGGCGGCGGGCCGAGCCGCTCAAGGAGACTGCTGCCGGGCACGGCCGGATCACGCCGCTGGCCGCCGACATCACCGCCGAGGGCGAGCCCGATCGGATCATCCAGGCCGTGCTGGAGACCCACGGCCGGCTGGACGTGCTGGTCAACAACGCCGGCATCGTGCGCAGCGGCGCCCTCGGCACGCTGACACCGGAAATGATCGCGGCTCAGCTCGCCACCAACCTCGTCGCCCCCGTCCTACTGGCCCAGGCCGCACTGCCACTCCTGGAGACGTCGGGCGGGGTGATCGTCAATGTCAGTACGTCGGTGGGGCAGCGGGCCTGGCCCGGCAGCTCGGTCTACGCGGCGACCAAGACCGCTCTGGAGCTGCTGACCCGCAGCTGGGCGGTCGAGCTGGCACCCCGCGGGATCCGGGTGGTGGCAGTCGCCCCCGGCGCGATCGACACTCCCATCGGCGAGCACCAGGGCCTGACGCCTGAGCGGATGGACGCAGTGCGGGAGTGGCAGCTGGTGCACACTCCGCTGGGCCGGATCGGTCGCCCCGAAGAGGTGGCCTGGGCGGTCACCCAGCTTGCCGCACCGGCTGCGTCGTTCGTCACCGGAGTGATACTCCCGGTCGACGGCGGGGCGGTCGTGGCGTGATAAGAGTGGCCCGGGAGGTGGACGTGGTGCGGATCGGTGAGCTGGCCAAGGCGACTGGGACGACCGCCCGTGCGCTGCGGCACTACGAGCAGGCCGGACTGATCTCCTCGCAGCGGGCCCCCAACGGCTACCGCATCTACGACGAACTGGCGGTGGTGCGGGTCCGCAACATCCGCTACCTGCTGGCCGCCGGGCTCACCCTGGACGACGTCCGGGTGTTCCTGCCGTGCCTGGACGGCGATGTGGCCGCCGCACCGCCCTCGGACAAGGGCCTGCGGGTCGCGTTGGAACGGCTGGCGGTCCTCAACGAACGGATCGCCGCCCAGACCGAGGGCCGCGACCGGCTGGAAGCCGCGTTGCGACAGGCAACCGGTCGCCGGATCCGCCCAGTGGCCTGACCGCCCGCCTCTTCGCAGAAGCCGGAGGAACCTGGAGTCGCTACGCTCCCCGCGGCCACTCACGGTGACCACGAGCCCTCACCAGCCAAGGAATACGCGACTCTCGATTACGCGAGGTCGCCAGTTTCATGCCCCGTAGAGGCTCGAGCTGTGCATGAACGGCTGGAGATCCTCGGCGCGGGTTCAGGGCTTTCCGGCAGCGACGGCAAGTTCGCAGCTTTCGAGGACGAGGGTGTCGGCGACGTGGACGGGGCCGCATGAGCCGTGCGGGGTGGAATCCCGGGGGATCGGGGTCGGGTGCAGACCGCGCGCCCCACCCGCTGTCGGCGCGGCTGCCTGCCAGTGCCGCCCATGATCGCGACCAGCTCACCCAGAGCGACAGCGATCTCCTCACGCCGCGCCACCGCCGTCGCCGCCCCGCTCCCTGTCCGGCAGGTCTCACGCCTCCGTGCCGACCCTACCGGGCGGGCACCTGCAGAGATCCCCCGACCACTTTGAGGTACGGCGAATCCCGGCCAGATTGGCATGCGTGTCAGCTCCACCTGGGAAGACGGGGAAGCGACTTGTCCCCTGAAAGTCAGTGCCGCCCTCTACGGTGGAGAACCAAATGCCGCCGAGGTGGCAGGGGAGAGGGTGAGAGGTGCGCAGGGTTCCACCGGAGATGTTCCGATTCACCACGGGGGGGAGGTCCGACCTCTACGGTGCCGTGCTGGACGCCTTCGGCGCGGCCGGCGAGCACCTGGAGACGGCGCTGGGGCTCGACGACGTGCGCGGGCGGCTGCGGACGGTGGGGTGGCTGGCCGCGGTCGAGGACGAGGAACTGCACGACGTACTGAAGAAGCTTGTGGAGTGGAAGCTCCTGGACCGGGTCCACAACCATGCCGAGAACTACCGCACGGCCGAGGAATACGAGCGGCGCAACCTGCACTACTCGCTGACCCGCCGGGGCGAGGCCGCGCTCGCCGGGGTGCGGCACGCGCTGGAGGTGCTCGCCTCGACAGGGGCGCTCCAGACGGCCGTACTGGAGGCGATCGCCGACCGGCTCGACGAGCTGTGCCTGCTCTCCGCCGAGCCTGTCTCGGCCGATCGCCGGATCTTCACGACGCTGCGCGAGCTGGAAGGGCACCTGGAGGCTCTGGTGGAGAACACCAAGGCGTTCAACGCCGAGCTGCAGCGGCTGCTGCGCGCCGAGGGCGCCGATCTGGAGGTCTTCCGGGAGGTGAAGGCCGCCACCGTCGCGTATCTCCAGGAGTTCCTGGTCAACCTGGACCGGCGCGGGCAGGCTGTCGCGGCCGCCGTTGTCCGGGTGGAGGATCGCGGTGTCTTCCTCCTGCGCGAGCGGGCCCTGCGCGGCGCCGAGCTGCCACCGGTGGCCGGCGAGGACCCCGCACCCGGCTGGCTGGAGAGCCGGCGGGCCCGCTGGGCCGGTCTGCGGGCGTGGTTCCTGCCGGACGACGCGGCCCGTCCTCGCATCGAGCAGCTGCACGACATCGCCCGGCGGGCCATCGTCTCCCTCCTGCAGGTCCTGGAGCGGATCAACGAGTCGCGGCGCCGCTCCTCCAGCGCTGTACAGGACTTCCGCGAGCTGGCGCGCTGGTTCGCCGCCGCCCCGGGAGAGGAGGACCTGCACCGGCTGTGGGCGGCAGCCTTCGGCCTGGGCTCGGCGCGCCACGCCCATCTCGCCCACCCCGATCCGGAACTGATTCCCCAAGCGCTGTCGTGGTCCGAAGCGCCGCCGGTCGAGGTGTCGGCGCTGCTGCGCACCAGTGGACGGACCGAGCGGTTCACCCGTACGGCCAAGGTGCGGGACGTTGCCGCTGTCAAGGCGGCGCGGGCCGAACGGGCCCGTGCCCAACGGGCTGAGCTCGCGCTGGCCTGGCGGGGCCTGGCGACAGACGGGCCCGTGCGGCTGTCCTCCTTCGGTGAACTGGACCCCGCGGTCTTCGAGCGGCTGCTTGAGCTGCTGGGCCGCGCCCTGTCCGCCGGCCCGGACACCACCGGGCTGCGGCGCGCGACCACCGGGGACGGCCGGGTGGAGATCACGCTCTCTCCGCCGCCCGACCACCGCACCGCCGTGCTGCGTACCGCGAAGGGCGTGCTGGCCGGGCCGGACTACGTCGTCCGTATCACGGCGGCGGACGGTGCCGGGGCATTCCCGGCGCCATGGAGCTCCGCGCGAGGGGAGGTGGCGGGATGAGTACGCTCGCCAACCAACTGGCGGCCGCCGAAAGGGAGGAGGTGGCCCGGGGCGTGCGGCTGCTGCTCGCCCGTCCGCTGCTCACCGAGGCGGCCGACCCGACGGGCTTCGAGCTCGTGCGCCGCCGCCGCGAGCCGCTGGCCAAATGGTTCGACTACACCTGCGGCTGGAACCTGGTGGTCGAGCCCCGGCGCGGATACGCACGCCTTGCCAAGATCCGAGCCCATGCCGACGCCTCCCGTCCCGCCCGAAGGTCGCGTTCCGGCCGGGCCCCGTTCGACCGTCGGCGTTACGTCCTGCTGTGCGTGATTGCGGCTGAACTGCTGTCCATGCCGATGACGACCATCGGACTGCTCGCCGACCGTGTCGTGCAGGCCACGGCGGCCGATCAGGCACTGCCCGAGTTCGACCCGGTGCACCGGCCGGAGCGGATGGCATTCGTGGACGTCCTCAAATTGCTGGAGTCGTACGGCGTGCTTCGCGCGGTGGACGGCGCCACGGAGGCGTACGTCGAGTCGGCCGAGGCCAAGGTCCTCTACGGCGTGGACACCACCTTGCTGATGCGGCTGCCCGTCGCGCCCGTCGGCGCCTCTGGACTGGCCGTACCGCCGGACGAGGTGCCCGCCCGCTTCGAGGACCTCCTCACCGGCATCGTGCGGGAGCGGCGCTACGGCGGCGCGGCCGGTGACGGGACGATCGAGGAGAAGGCGCCGAGCGCGACCGCCGCCACGGAACCCCAGCGCAATCTGTGGCTGCGCCACTCGGTGCTGCGCCGCCTGTTCGACGACCCCGTCGTGTACCGCGCGGACCTCACCGAGGACGAACTGGCCTACGTCACCTCCCTGACCGGCCGCCAGATCCTGCGCCGGTCGGTCGAACAGGCCGGTTTCTTCCTGGAGGAACGCGTCGAAGGCTTCCTGCTCGTCGACCCGGACGCGATCGCGACCGACGTCCGCTTCCCCGACGACACCTCCACCGCCCGGGTCGCCGCACTGCTCCTGCTCGAACCGGTCTGTGCCGCGCCCGCCGGGCTGTTCCCCGAACAACTCGCCGAGGCCGGTGCGGACCTGCTGCGCCGCTTCCCCCGCTGGGCGAAGGCGTACCAGTCCCAGGACGGCGCGGCCAGACTGGCCGACGACGCCGTGCGCGTACTGCGGGACACCGGGCTGATCCACCAGCTCGGGGGCCGCGTCGTCGCACGCCCGGCCGCTCACCGCTACCGCGTCGCCGAGGCGACGAGCGCGGACGCGGCCACGAGAGCCGGACAGAGGAAGAGCGTGAAACGGCGCGACGTGAACGACACCGCGGTCCCGGACGGCGGTCCGCACGAAGGAGACGAGCAGTGAGCGTGACAGAGCTTCCCGCGCCGCGACGCCACGAGCGTGCCGCACCTGCGGAGTCGGCCGAGGCGGCCGGTCCGGACGCACAAGCGCGACGGAGCCGCTGGCAGCCGCACCGCGCCGGCATTCTCAACGTCTGGCGGTACTACGACGAAACCTTCACCTTCCACCAGGGCCGTCTGCTGCTGCGCGGCCAGAACGGCTCGGGCAAGTCCAAGGCCCTGGAACTCCTGCTGCCCTTCCTCTTCGACGCCAGCCTGCGCCCCAACCGCCTCTCCACGTTCGGCGGCTCGGAACGCACCATGCACTGGAACCTGCTGGGCGAGGGCGCCTCCGGCAAGACCCGGGTCGGATACGTGTGGCTGGAGTTCCGCCGTACCGGTGACGACGGCGAGGACCGCTGGTTCGGCTGCGGGGCGCGTCTGCAGGCGAGTGTCCACACCAGCGGCGTGCACACCGACTACTTCACCACCGGCTCCCGGATCGCCCGCTCCGACGGCCTGTCCCTCGTCAACGAGGACGGACAGCCCCTGACCCGCGCCGCCCTCGCGGAGGCCCTGCGCGACCGCGGTGACGTCCACGCCTCGGCCGCCGACTACCGCACAGTGGTCCGGCGCGAACTCTTCGCCGGCATGGGGGAACAGCGCTACGAATCACTCCTGTCCGCCCTTCTTCAGCTGCGCCAGCCCAAGCTGTCCGAACGGCTCGACCCCTCCCTGCTCTCCACTCTTCTCTCCCGCGCCCTGCCCCCACTGGGCGAGGGCGAGATCGCCGAACTCTCCGAGGGCTTCGAGCGGCTGGACCGCCAGCGCGAGCACCTCAAGCGGCTCGACGACGAGGTGGCGGCGGCCGAGACCGTCGCGTCCCGGCAACGCGGCTACGCGCGCCGGGTCCTGCGCGCCGCCTCGGCCACGCTGATCTCCGCCACCACGGAGATGGACAACCTCACCCGCATCGCCCGTCTCAGCGCCGAGGAACACGCCAAGGCTCAGGAGGAGCGGGAAGTGGCCGAGGTCCGGCGCGAGGAGCAGGCCAGGCGCGCGCACGCCCTGGAGGAGACCATCGAGGGCCTGCGCGACAGTGACGCGTACCGGCAGGGCGAGGAGCTCGACCGGCTCCGCCGCCGTGTCGAGGAGGCGGCGGCCGACGCCCGGCGACAGCGCGCCACCGCCCGCACCGGACAGAACCGGGCAGAGGAGGACCGGCGGCGTGCCGATGAGGCCGCGGGCCATGCCCATACGCTCGACGAGCACGCCCGCGAAGCCGCCGAGGGGGCGCACAGGTCGGCACGGGCAGCGGGTCTGGAGTCCGTCCACCACGAAGCGAACGCGCTGCTCGACGCCGTACGCCCGCCGTCTGGTACGGCGGTTCCCAGAACGGGCACCGGCCCGTCCGAGGCCCTGCCCGCTTCCGGCGACACGGGCGAGAACCGGGCCCGGCAGGCGCGCCGACTGCTGCGGGGCGCGGTCACCGCCCGGCGGCAGCAGGTCGATCTCGTCATGGAGGCGATGGACGGGCACGACCGGGCGGTCCGGGACCGGGTCGCCGCCGAGGAAGCGCTCGAACAGACCCGCGCCCGCCTCGCGGAGGCCATCGCAGGGCGCGACGAAGCAGTCCACGCCTGGGACGACGCTCTCTCCGTACAGGTGGGGCGGCTGCGCGTCTGGGCCGAGGGGTGCACGGAACTCCGGATCACCGACCCGGAGGAGCTGTCGGCCCGCGCGGCGTCCGAGACGGAGGTGGCAGCTCTGGTGGAAGCCGGCGCGCGCCCGGTGGAGCAGGAGATCGCGGAACACGAGGCCACCGACCGAGCCGCGCGACGAAGCTTGCTGAACGAGCGCGACGGGCTGGCGAAGGAAAGGGAACGGCTGCGTCTGGAGACCGACCTCCCGCCCTCGCCGCCGTCCACCCGCACCGCGGACCGCGCCGTGATGGCGGGCGCGCCGCTGTACCGGCTGGTCGCCTTCCGCGAGGACGTGCCGCTCGCCGTGCAGGCCGGAGTGGAGGCGGCGCTGGAGGCGTCGGGCCTGTTGGACGCCTGGGTCGGCCCGGACGACGGACTCACGATGCCCGGGCACGACACCCGCGTCGAGGCCGCGCTGGCCCTGCCCGCCCCGGGGCCGAGCCTGTTGGAGGTCCTGCGGCCCGAAGAAGACATCCCGGTCCTGGCGGAGACGGTCACCCGCCTGCTCGCCGGCGTCGCCTACGGTGCGTGGCTTCCCGGCTGGCATCCGGCCGCCGTGTCCGCCGACGGTGCCTGGCGCCTCGCGTTCGCCACGGGTACCTGGAGCAAGCCGGAGCCCGCCCACATCGGCGCCCTCGCACGGCAGCGCGCACGACACCGCCGGATCGGCGAACTGACCGACCGGATCGCCGGAACGCACGCCTCCCTCGCCTCCCTCGACGACCGGCTGCGCGCCCTCGCGGCCCGACGCGACCGGCTGGACGATGAGCGGGCGGCCCGCCCCGACCACCGCGAGCTCGATCAACGGCGCCGCGCCTGGGACCGCGCCGAGGACCAGGTGGCGGCCCGGGACGACGCCGTACGCGACGCGGCCGAGCGACTGGAGCGGACCGAGACCGAGGTCGCGGCCGCGCTGCGCGTACTCAGCCGCCGGGCGGCTGAGCACAGCCTGCCCACGGACAGCGGCCGACTGCGCGAACTGTCCCGCGCCATCGACACGTTCCGGGACACCGCCGATCTCTGGGTGGACGCCCGGCTGGGCGCGATGGCGGTCGCCGACCGGGCGCGCCAGCTCGCGGCGCAGGCGGACCGCTCGCACCGGGACGCCGAGGAGCAGAACGCGGCCGCGACCACCGCCGAGACCGAGGCCGAGGGGGTGAGGGCACGCCTGGAGGCGGTGGAGGCCACCGTCGGTGAGGACTACCGGCAGGTGGTCGCGCGCGTCGCTGAGGCACGGTCCGAACTGCACCGATGCCGTGATGAGGCCGAGCGGACGGGCGAACTCCTGCTCCGCCTGGAGGGGCGTATCGGAGAACTGCGGGCCGTCAGCGAACGCGATGCCGAGGGGCGGGAGCATGCGGTCGAGGCCCGGGATGGTGCGGCGCGCCGGTTCCGGCACCTGTGCCTGACCGGGCTTGCCGAGGACGCCGGCATCGTTCCGGAGCTCGGTGCCGAGGGCGGTGCGAAGGCCACACTGGAGGCGGCCCGCGCAACCGCGGCCACCTGGTCCGGTGTTCCGTACGCACCGCGCAACCTGGGCGACGCCGCCACCCGCCTCTCCGAAGCGGTCCACGAGGCCCGTCGGCACCTCGGAGCCCGGGCCGACCTCGACCTGGAGCCGGACGAAGACATCCAGCTCTTCACCGCCACCCTGGACGGCGTACGCGTCGGGGCGACGGGCCTGTTCAGCGAGCTGACGCAGGAGCGGGACCGCAGCCGGGACGACATCACCGGTGCCGAGCGCCGCCTGTTCGACCAGATCCTCACCGGTGACATCCGCCGCCACCTTGCCGCCCGGATCCGCCAGGCCGGTGAACTCGTCGACCGTATGAACGGCCACCTGGAACGGGTCCGTACCGCCTCCCGGGTCGCCGTCCAGCTCGTGTGGCAGATCCGCCCTGATCTCCCCGAGGGCACCCGCACCGCCCGCGAGCTGCTACTCAAGGATCCGGGCCGGGTCACCGACACCGACCGGGAGGCCCTGCACGCCTTCTTCCGCGCGCGAATCGAGGAGGCCAAGAGCAGTGACACGGCCGCGAGCTGGGAGGAACAACTCGGCGAGGTGCTCGACTACACGGCCTGGCACCAGTTCACCGTCCGCCTGGACCGTGCGAACGGGGTCGGCTGGCAGCCGCTGACCAAGAAGCTGCACGGTGCGCTGTCCGGCGGCGAGAAGGCCATCGCCCTGCATCTGCCGCTGTTCGCCGCGGTCTCCGCCCACTATGAAGCCGTGCCCCAGGCGCCCCGGCCGATCCTGCTGGACGAGGTCTTCGTTGGCGTTGACACCGTCAACCGCGGCCAGGTCTTCGCGCTGCTCACCGCTCTCGACCTGGACCTCATGCTCACTTCCGACCACGAGTGGTGCACCTACGGAGAGCTGCCCGGCATCGCCGTCCACCAACTTCTCACCGGCACGGACGACGACGCCGTCACCAGCGCCCGCTTCGTGTGGAACGGCATCGACCTGGAGGCGGAATGACACGTACGGGACCGACCCCGGGGGAGCGCACCTTGCGCCGCCCCGAGCTGCGCCCCCTGTGGCAGACGGTCCACGATCGCCTTTCCTCCGGCCGGCCCGTCACCCGCGTGCGCCTCGGACCGCTCGACGACGCCCAGCGTGAAGCTCTCGCCGACCTCCTCGGTCTGGACCGCCTGCCGGATGTCCGGCCCGCCGTTGCCCTGGCCCGCCTGGAGGAGGCAGTCACCGAGCTCTGCGGCCGTACGGTACGCGAAACCGTCACCGACCTGGTGGGCCCGCTGGCCGACCGCGCGACCGAGCGGCGCCGTCAGGAAGACGAACGAGCCGGACTGTGGGCCTGGCTGGATGCCCACGACATCGTGCGGGCCCAGCCAGCGCTCGCCGACTGGGCCGCCTCCTGCCGGGCCGCCGGACTGGTTGGCGGCTCGCCGGGACGCACACGCGCCTTGCTCACCGACACGCTCGCGGTGCTGGCGGCGCTTCCCGCCCACGCGGAGCCGCTGCCGGTCTTCGCCGCACGGGTGGTGAGAGGTGATTCCCACGCGCTCGACGACGGCACCCGCCTGTCCTCCCTCGTCCTGCGCGCCCTGGCGGCCCTCCATGACACCGACCCGCCGCAGTCCGCCGCGGACCGGCGCGCCCGGTGGACCCGGGCGGGCGTTGCCGACGACGAAGTGTCCGCCACCGTGCTCACCGCCGGACTGCTAGCGGGCGGCGACGGGCCGCTCGCCCGAGTGGCACGCGTGTGCGCCGAGGCCGGGCAGGCCGCCAGTCTGACCCTGGCCCAGGTACGCGCCCCGGGCGAGCTCACGCTCGGCACCCGGCCCGCCGCCGTCGTCCACGTCGTGGAGAACCCCAGCGTCATGGCTCTCGCGCTGCGGCGGTTCGGACCGTCTTGCCCGCCCCTCGTCTGCACGTCCGGCTGGCCCAACAGCGCGGCCATCCATCTTCTCCGCCTACTCGCGGATCACGGTGCGATCCTCCGCTACCACGGCGACTTCGACGGTGAGGGCATTCGTATCGCTGCCTATGTGCTCGACAAGACACCGGCCCAACCGTGGCGCATGACAGCGGCGGACTACCGCGCCGCCGTCGCCCGCCTGACTGGAGGACCTCCACCCGGCCGCCTCACCGAGGCGCCCTGGGATCCGGAGCTGACCGTGGCCATGGCCTGCCGCGGCATCACTGTTGTCGAGGAACTGGTTGCGGACGTCCTTCTGGACGACCTGGCCGATGTCGGTCGTGCGGACATGGCCTGAGCTGAGGGAAATGACCGCGAGCCGCAGCGAGCCGGGAGGCCGTGACGCTCCAGAAGGTCGTACTGGCCGCATCCGCCGCTCTCAGCCTGCGCCGACCCGCCTCCACCCGGCCCCCGTTGCTCAGGAGGAGAAGGCACCCTCCCTGCCAGACGCTGCAACCGGGGACCCAGGAATCGACGGCGCAAACATGCTGGGCAGGACCAGCAGCCGGATGCGCCGCCCGACCGGCGCACGGATCAACGCCGCACGATGAGCGGCACGTGGCCTGTCTCCTTCTCCGATCACACGGCCTATCGTTAAAGAATGAGCAAAGTTGAGCATGAGACCGGTCCCCAAGGGCTGCTTGTGTGCCCGGTTTGCAAGCACCCCGTGGACCCCACCATCATGAGGCGGCACAAGACTCTCGGAGTCTTCGTGCCCGTGCGCGGCCCGGGCCCCTGCCGCAACCCCGACTGCCCCCAATACCTGGAGGAGCCGGAGCGCAGCAGCTCCCAGGACCGCTGACATCAGGACAGGACACCTGGTCGGCGGGCGACGCTCGCGGCCCGGAAGGGTGACTCACGGTGAGCATCCGGATTCCGTACTGGTCATGCCGGTGGAAGACATGGCGACATAGCACCGTTGATCGGCAACCTCGTCCGGGTTCTGTATTTCGGCGCCATCTCGGGGTATCGCCGAGGTAGGTCCAAAGGGGGCCGTGGGATGATCTTGAAGCCCAGACCGTCCACTGGGGCGGGAATGTGACCTCGATCGCTTGAACCGCGTATCCGCGGTTCAAGCGGCTGATCACCGCGCATGAGCTGCATCTGTTCTTTTCGCCGACCCGTTACGAGGTCGAGTGGGCGGCCAGTGCCACGGACTGCGACGAGTATCTGCCGACCTGATGCTGAAGCCGCTTTCGTGCTCGTCGAACTGCGAGCCCGACAGCCCAGCTTCGATCCCCGACTGCTGGCCCAACGTATGTTCGGCGGCGGCAACGCGGCGCTCGGGTTGCTGCTCTTCGCCATGACCGCTGCCAGCTTTTACGGCGCTTTCCACCTGCAAGGCGCACGCGGCTTCTCGCCGCTGGAGGCGGGCTTGGCCTTTTCCCCAGCGGCGCTCGGGTCGATCGTGGGGGCGCCCCTCGGTGTCCGTCTGGTTCGCCGCTGGTCGCTACGCCCCGTTACCGCGACGGCGCTCACCACGGCGGGACTGGGCATGGGCTCCCTCGCGTTGTTCGGGCTGCATACTCCACTCGTCTGGAACGAGATCGTGTATTTGGTCCTGATTGCGTACCGGCGCGCGATCGAAGAGTCGCTGCACAACTACCCCGGCCCGGTGCAGGAACAGGCGCGAGTCTCCGCGGAACAGGCCCGGCATGCCGCCATCGCGACCCACCAGCCCGCCTTGGCGCACGCCGCCGATGACGCGTTCATCCAGGCCATGCACGTCAGCGCGGTCTGGACCATGCTGATCGCACTCTCCGGAGCTTCTCTGCACTTCACTCTCACGGGTGAAGGGGGGTATGTGACTCGTCAAAGGGCCTCCGAGATGGATGGGATGGGGGGAGCGGATAGCCGGCGACAGCTCGGCAGGTCGCGGGGCCGGTACGATCGGCGCTCTCATGGGGAGTGCGATGCGAACATCGGGGCGGGGTGGCGAGGGGCAGAAGTACGCGCTGACCTCGGACGAGGACGACGTCGACTTCTGGGGCTTTGCTCACGAGGCCGAGGGGTTGTTCACGCCGCTGCCGGATGAAAACGGAGCCCGCCGAGTGCACCTGGCGGGCTGTCTCCCGCAGGGTGGCCTACTGAAGAGCCTTGACCACGTCGGCAGTCGTCGTGCCATGGCGGGGAACGCCTGGTTCGACATCCTCGCCGCTGACGGGGCCACCATGGGGTCCTACTTCGTGGGCGAGGTCACCGTCATCGACGTCAAGCCCTCTGTCCGCGGAGCCGGCCGAGTCGACCTCACGATGACGTTGTGGTGCGAGAACGCCCTGGCCGGAGCGGAGCGAGTGTGGGATCTGATCCGCACGGGGCAGCTGAGCCGCACCGGCATGTGGCACGAACTTGACCCCGACGACAGACACGCGTGGCTGTCGGTGGCGCTGTGGTCCCGGGAGTACCAACGCCAGGGAAGGCCCGACGCCCCTGCAGGCGAGGTGTTCACCTTGGACGGTCGAAACACCGTTGACAGGGATAGCTTCTACTGCGCGATCGGTGAAGCCATCAACGGGCCTGGCGGATACTTCGGCTGGAACCTTGATGCTCTGGACGACTGCCTGCGCGGTGGCTGGGGCGCCACTACTCCGTTCACCTTGCACTGGGATTCCTCGGCCGAGGCCAGGGCACGATTGGCAGAGCGTGTGCCCACCGGCGATGGCGAGGTTTCGCTGTTCGACCTGCTCCTGGAAATCTTCGAGCGACGGAGCGTGAGCGTCGTCCTTCGGTGACAGCTGGTCGCTCCCCAGCATCGGCCTGGGGAAGGTCATTCTGACTCCTTGTTAGTGGCCAGCTGAGAATCCCCACCCACGGCCAGTAAGCGGGGAGCCACCTGGCCGTGGATGTCACGAAGCGTAATCGCGGCCGGTCTCTCGCTCGGCCGGCGGGTCTGCAGGTACTAATTCCAGTTTGGTGTCGTATCCGGCTGATCTCGTTCGTGGGTATGTCAGAGGGCGGCACACGGTCGCCCCTTCCCTGAGAAGGAGACTGACGTGTCCGAAACCACCTCTATGCCCCCTCAGACCGTGTCCTCCAGACAGAATCGTCGTGCGTTGTGGTGGCCGGGCCTGGCATGGGCTGCGGCCGGTGCAACTGCGGCCACCGCGGTCGCGGCCGCGGGGCAGGCCGCTGATGTCTCACTTGAGATCGAGGGTGAGTCCATCCCGCTGCTGGGCTTCGCCCAGCTTGCGTTCGTGTGCTCGGTGGTGGGTGTCGCCCTGGCGGCGGCCTGCCGTCGCTGGGCGGGCCAGCCTGCCCGGTTGTTCACCCGAACGGCTCTCGCGCTGGTGGTGGCGTCCTTCCTGCCGGACCTGCTCATCCCCGATACCGACGCTGGCACGCGGGTGACTCTGGTTCTCACCCACATCGTCGTGGCCGCGATCGTGATCCCCGGGCTCCGCTTGCGCCTGCGATAGCCGAGGGACACGTTCCCGAATCCGACCAGAGAATTGGCACCGCACTGTCGTATCGGCTCCGCGCCGTTCGTAGAAGTGGTGGGACGACACCCAGACGTCCGTACCGAGAGAGGCGAGAAACATGCCCCAGTACCTGCTGTCCGTCGTCGACGACGAGCACACCCGCAAGCGCACGCCCGCCGAGGCACAGCCGATCTTCGAGGCCGTTGACTCCTTCAACGAGGAGCTACGCCGCAAGGGCTCCTGGGTGTTCGCCGGGGGCCTGACCGAGCCGGCGATGGCGACCACGGTCGACGCCCGCGGGCCGGAGGTGGCCTTGGTCGACGGACCGTTCGTCGAGTCCAAGGAGTACCTGGGCGGCTTCTGGGTCATCCAGGCACCCGATCTCGATGTGGCGCTCAAGCTCGCCGCCCAGGCGTCGCGGGCCTGCGACGGCAAGGTGGAAGTGCGCCCCTTCGAGGCCGAGCCGCAAGGTACGGAGTGAGTGACCTCGATGCCGTCTTCAAGCAGGAGTACGGCCAGGTCCTCGCCACGCTGGCGCGCCGCTTCGGTGATCTCGACCTCGCGGAGGACGCCGTCAGCGAAGCCTTGGTTGCGGCCGTCGAGCACTGGCAGTCCGGGGTGCCGGCCAACCCGGGCGGCTGGCTCACGACCACAGCGACCCGCAAGGCCATCGACAGACTGCGCCGCGAGTCGGCCCGGGATACAAAGCAGCGTGAGGCCCTGATGATTGTCGACGACACTCCCGCCGAGCCGACCGGGGCGGTCGTCGACGATCGGCTGCGGCTCATCTTCATCTGCTGTCATCCGGCCCTGGCCCCCGAAGTCCGCGTCGCCCTGACTCTGCGGCTGCTGGGCGGGCTCACCATTGGGGACATCGCCCGCGCGTTCCTCGTGCCGGAGACCACGATGGCACAGCGTCTCACCCGCGCCAAAGCCAAGATAAAGAAGGCCCGGATCCCGTACCGGGTACCTGCGGCCGAGGACCTTGCCCCGCGGTTGTCCACGGTGCTCGCGGTCCTCTACTTGATCTTCAACGAGGGGTACCTCGCCGGTGCGGGAGAGGCCCCCGTACGCCGCGATCTGACGGCCGAAGCGATCCGGCTCGCGCGGCTCCTGCACGTGCTGCTCCCTGACGAGCCGGAGGCGGCCGGCCTGCTGGCCCTGCTGTTGCTGTCCGAATCACGGGTTGCCTCGCGCTTCGCCGAACACGGCGAGCTGGTCCCGCTCGGGGAGCAGGACCGCGGCGGCTGGGACCGGGACCTCATCGCCGAAGGCCACGCGCTGGTACGTGCCTGCCTGCGGGTGAACCGGCCGGGCCGCTATCAGCTCCTAGGGGCCATCAACGCGGTCCACACCGACGCGCCCGACGCTGCATCCACCGACTGGGGTCAGATCGCGGCCCTTTATGACCAGCTGTACACCCTGGAGCCGACACCGGTCGTCGCCCTCAACCGGGCCATCGCGGTCGCTGAGGTCGACGGCCCCGCCGTGGCCCTGGCCCAGATCGACGCGCTACCGCTCGACGCCTATCATGCCTGGCACGCCACCCGGGCCGACCTCCTGCGGCGCCTGGGACGCAGCTCCGAGGCTCGCAGCGCCTATGACGCGGCCATCGCCGCCACCCAGAACCCCGGCGAACGGGCCTACCTCGCCCGCCGCCGAGGCAGCCTGGCACCCAGCCAGACTGCCGGACCGGCCACCATCAGCCGGTCCCCACACCCCAGTTGACCAGTACCAAGAGAACCAAGGAATCATCATGCGCACGCTCATCAGCACCGCCTTCGTCTCCCTCGACGGCGTCGTCCAGGACCCCGGCGGCCAGACCGACTACCGCAACGGCGGATGGACCTTCAAGAACATCGACTTCGTCCCCGAGGCGTACGCCCTCAAGGGATCGGAGCAGGCCGAGTCCACCGCCGTCCTCATGGGCCGCAAGAGCTACGAACTCTTCAGCCCCGTGTGGCCGGGCATGGAGGAGTTCGCCCACTACAAGGAACTGCCCAAGTACGTCGTCTCCACCACGCTCACCGACGACAAGCTGGTCTCCGACTGGGGCCCGACCACGATCCTGCGCTCGCTCGACGACGTCGCGCAGCTCAAGAAGACCGAGGGCGGCCCGATCATCGTCCACGGCAGCGTCACCCTCAACCACGCCCTGTCCGACGCCGGCCTGATCGACCGTTACAACCTGCTCGTCTTCCCGCTCCTGCTTGGGGCGGGCGAGCAGCTGTTCAGCAGCACCGACAAGGACGCCCAGAAGCTGAAGCTCGTGGACAGCGAGGTCTACAGCAACGGCATCCAGAAGAACATCTTCGACGTCGTTCGCTGACTCCAGCCGCTGTGCCCGCCCTGAATCTCTTGAGGGCGGGCCGCAAGCCCACAGCTGACGACGTCCGGACGCCAGCAGTCACCCACTGTCACATCCGTAGCCGGCCGTCCGTGGGGACTTCTCGGTGGCCGCTGTCACCTCCTTCGGGCGGCGGCGTGCGGGGATGCCGAGGTCGACGGCAGGACGGCGAGCCGCGCGCTGGGACTCGTCGCGCTTGGAGCGGAGGAGTGCGAGCGTGAGGTTGAGTCCTTCGATCTCACCGGCCCACCCCTCCCTCTCAGCTCTGTTCCGGCGGGCAAGGAGGTCCTTCTCGAGTTCGTCGAGACGGGCCAGCATCTTGGGGTTGACGTGCAGCATTGGGCAGCGGATGCAGGCTTCTCCGAACTTTGGGGCCGTTCCGTCCCAAGGCATCTGGTCTGCAGCTCTCTGAAACCGAATCGGTGATGCCAGAGGGATCACAGCGAGATGTTCCGGAGAGCGAGAGCCGCTCCGCCTGCCGCTTCAGTACTGTGGCTTCGCATGACCGACACCGAGATCGAGATCGAGATCACCGCAGACCTGGTCCGCGACCTGCTGCAGGAGCAACATCCAGACCTTGCAGGGCTTTCCATCCGCGAGGTGGCGGGCGGCTGGGGCAACCAAATGTGGCGCCTCGGGGACGAGTTGGCCGTGCGCATGCAGCGCATGGACCCCACCCCGGAGCTCCAGCTCAAGGAGCGGCAGTGGCTACCTGTGCTGGCCCCGCGTCTGCCGCTCCCGGTTCCGACCCCTGTGCGGTTCGGCGAACCGTCCGAGCGCTTCCCCAAGCACTGGACCGTGATGACGTGGGTTCCCGGCGAGCCGCTGGACCACGGCTCGATCAGCCGCGGCGCCCACGCGGCCGATACGCTGGCGGGCTTCCTCAGGGCGCTCCACGTGGAGGCGCCCGCCGAGGCGCCGATCAGCTCGGACTTCGGCGCTCACCCCAAGAAGTGCACGCACGGCTTCGACTACTTCTTTGAAGCCGTTGTCCCCGGCGGCATTGCCGACGAGGTCCGGGCCGTCTGGGACGATGCCGTTGCGGCCCCCGAGTGGGAGGGCCCGCCGGTATGGGTGCACGGTGACCTTCATCCCGCGAACGTCGTCGTCTCGGACGGAACGCTCTCGGGCATCGTCGACTTCGGTGCCATGTTCGCCGGCGATCCGGCGTGGGACCTCGCCGCCGCATGGGTGCTGCTACCCGCGGGCACGGCCTCACGGTTCTTCGACACGTATGCGCATGCAGACGAGGCGGCGATCCGGCGCGCCCGCGGGCTGGCCGCTATGAAGAGCCTCTTCCTGATGCTCATGGGGCAGAACGGAGATCGGGGCCTTCCCGGCGGCAAGCCGAACTGGGGGCCTGCAGGCCGGGCGGCACTTGATCGTGTTCTGAAGGGCGTTTGATTCTTGGTTGAGGGCCATGCGGCAGCCCGCCTTCGTGGGTTCATCGATCACCACTCGTGGTGGGGATGCCAAGGTCCACGGCCGTCTGCTGCCCGTGGCCCCGATCGAGTTGGCGGAGCTTCTCCTCGGCGCCAGCCAGGCTGGCCTGGAGACCTTCGACCTCGCCGAGCCGGCCTTCCGTCTCGGCTTCGGCGATTCGGGCGATCAAGTTGTCGCGGATCTCGGCAAGTCGTGCCCGTTGGGCCGGGTCAGGTCGGAGGAGCGAGCATCTGACGCAAGCGTGCTCATGAATGCATGGGGACCGAAAGGCGCGTGCGCAGGTGCCGATGGACACCTTCCGTTTCTCGAAGTGGGCGAGGAAAGCGTCCCACTCTTCTTCAGTCGGGATCCGGTACTCCTCGCTGGGGCGGGCGGATCGACGGCGGGCGATGAACGCCCGGTGGGCCTCGATCGTTTCGGCGGGATAGACCGCCTTGTATCCGATCGTGGTGTCGATGCTCTTGTGCCCGCAGATCACCTGGGCAATCTGCGGGGGTAGGCCATTCATGATGGCGTCGGTGACGAAGATCCTTCGGAAGTCGTGGGGCGAGAAGGTGAGTGCTTCACCGTCGGCATTGGTCAAGCCGGTGGCGGCCAGCGCGTTGATCAGCAGCTTTCGGAGCGCGGTTGGTGTGGATGCGCGGTGTTCGGAGCCGATGCCTCGTTGGAACAGCAGAGGCATCGGCGGGTTCCAGACCTTCTCGCGGACGTCGTAGGCAGCCACCAGCGGAATCGCCCCGGTAGGGCCGCGCAGGCGGCTGATGACGGCGCTGAGGACATCGGCGAGTTCAGGGCTGACCAGCAAGAGCCGCTCGGTGTCGGTCTTGGACGGGGCGATCTGCAACAGCGGCACGACCTCGCCGGTGGACTGGAGCCGGTACTGGGTGATGCTGTGGTGCGTCAGCTCCAGAGGTTCCTCGTTGCGGACGCCGGTCAGGCGCAAGACCTCGATCGCGGCGAAGGCCCAGAATGCCTCCTCTTCCTCATTGGTCAAGTTCCGTCGACGTCCGCCAGACGGCTCCTCAGCCCAGGTGAGGTGGCCTGCGGCCTTCGGGGCAACAGCTCTGCGCAGTGCAGGATCGGTGCCAGGGATGACAGTCCCGGGCTCGGTGTTCCGTGCCGCTTGGAGCAGGTCGGCGGCCGCGCGCCGCCGGCCGACGGCGCTGATCAGGATGGGCAGGACGGGCAGTCGCTCGCGCGTGCGCTGGTCCATCCGAGCTTTTCGCCGCTTGCGTTCCTTCGCCTTGTGGAGCTCGTCGTCGCTGATCGGGCAGGGCACGGCCCATGGACCCCAGCGGGCTGGTTCCTCGGCGGCCCATTGCGCGATGTCGAGGTAGAGGGCGCGGACGCGCATGAGCTCGTCCTTGGCATTGAGGCGCGGGCTCGCGACCTCGACACTCTTGCCGTCGGGGCCGGTGAGCATGCGCTTCTTGACCTTTAAGTCCTCCTTCCAGGCGCGGGCCACTGCACGCGGCAGTCGTAGTGTGTCGATGCCCGGGGCCAGGGCTTCGATCCGGGCCCAGAACAGGCCGGCGAGTGTGCGCGAGATCGCGTCCAGGCTGGCGAAGTCCAGCGACGGCTGGCCTTCGCGCAGATAGTCGACCAATAGGTTGCGTACTGGTCGGCACTGGATCCGGTAGCGGTCCACCAGCTCTTCGATACTCAGCTGGCCCAGGGCGAGCCCGAAGGCTCGGATTGTGGCCGGGGCATCCTCAGGGAAGCTCCCAAGGTCCCGCAGCCGTAGGTAGAAGTCGACCTTCTTTTGTCCGCCGCTGGCGTGCACCCCCCGCTGGGTGTCGACGAGTTCCACGCAGTCGCCGACCCTGATGTCTGCGATCCTTCCACCCTTGCAAGCCAGGATGGTGGCGATCCGCGTGGCGGCGATCTGGGCGTCCTTGCGTGAGCTGGCCGCTCCTTCCGCGGCGAGTTGGTGCAGGCGCGCGAACCCGTCCGGGTCTCGGATCTCGGCCATCACGGAGTCGAGATACCGGTGCGTGCGGGTGAGCATCCACGGCAGGCCGGGACGGATGACGTCTCCGCAGATGAGCATGAGCAGCCCGGAGGGCAAGTCCTCGCGATCACGGGACGGCGAGGGCCCGCACTCGCGCAGCCACTGCAACGGGGCATCCACCCAGGCGACCCCGGGACGGTCCTCCGCCCCGGAAGCTGTCCATCGCTGCTGCCAGGTATCCCCAGGCAGGCTCGACAGCCAGCGCAACAGCTTGATCACCCCGCGGCGGCGCCCTGCTCGGGTACCACTGGCCGCCGGGAGGAACGGCGGTGCCGTCAGCCGCCGCAGGGTCTCCTCCAACGGCTGTGCGGTGTGCAGTCACTGCGGCTCCGGTGGCCGGGCCGGAAACCGCTCCCGCAACTGGCCGTTCCTCGCCTGGGCCTGCTCCGTGGTCGCGTTCGCGGCCCTCAACGGCGTGCGCGTCGCGTGCTTGACGACGCCGGTCACGACGAGCGTCCGACCACCACCATCGGATCGACACCGGCCACCGACGTGACCCAGATGAAGGACCTGAGTTACCCGAAGAGTCTGTACGTCGCCCAGCTCTCGGCCGGCGACGAGTACTTCGCCTACTCGTCGTTCGACATCTGGGAACAGGAACGCGCTCAACCGCTCACCTTCATCCCAGCCGATCCCGTGGGACCAGCGGCAGCAGAGCTTGCATCGCCGCCTCGGAGTCGGGGACGGAGATCGCCAGCCGGCTGAACGGCGCACCCCGGCGCAGTTCCACACACAGCACCGGCCGGCCGGCTCGTACCAACGCGAAGTCCTGTCCCTCCTGGAGATGCCGGATGCCCGCGCACAACCGTGCGGGGATCCAGGTGCCCCGACCGCACCCGCCGCGAAGCGCACGCCACCAGTCGGGCTCGATATAGAGCCGGGCCAGCGCCGACACCGGAACCCGCACATCGCGGTGGCGTGCCGCCGCCTTCTCCCACCAGGACAGACGTACGACGATATCGGTGCCCTCGACTACCACCCGCGCCATGTCCTCTCCCTCTTTGCGGTGCTGCGGGGTTGGCATGGCCTGGTGCCTGGCGATGCTTCCCCGTTCCAGGTCTGTACCGCGCCATCCGATTTTCCTTGGCACGACACTCCTGAGACAGTCACCCGTTGCGATTCCTGAGACTGACCCCGCAGGCAGCCGGGGCGCTTTGCCTGGCTCAGCCATGCACGGCCATGACACATCGCTCCGGCATCGAACGCTTCTCTTCAGTTTCCGCCGCTCCGGGACCGCAGGTCCCACCACAGGCCTATCCGACGGTTCCCATCCCGTCGTCCGCAGGGCCAGCCAGGACACGAAGGCGGCCAAGGCCACGGTGGCCAGTACCAGGACTGCTCGGCTGCGGGACGCCGGGTTTGATGTCTTGCAAGGTCTGCCACCCACGTGTCCCTTCGATTTGCTGTTGCATCTGCTGTTGCAGTCGCTGTCCCGGGTCTCGGCGGAGTCTGTGGCCTCCGGAGTACCTGCTGCGAAGGTCAGGTCATCGCTGCTGGACAGACGCGTTCGTTTGGGTTTCGATGGATATCTGCCGTACTTGATGAGCGGTCATGCGGCAGAGGGCGGCCGGGTCCCCGGTCACATGTCGGCGCGTGGGATCCGGCTCGCTGGTGTGGGAGGCCACGGGCGTGGATGTCGCCACGGCCAGCCGTTCCGGAGCCTCGTCGCGGGTGTGCAGGGGAGCGGCATCCGTCCTCAACGCGGCAGGGCTTCCGCAAACCGCCGGCACGTCCTCAAGGTGACCCCTCCAGTGATGACTGAGCGTGATCGTCCCGGTCCGTGTCCTGCCTAATACGTGATTTTTCAACATGCGCGCCCTCATGCCCTCAGGCAGGAGCGCTCTGGTCAGTCGGGTGGCTCGGGGACGGGGGATCCCGGACCCGGCGCAGGGGGCGGTTCCGCGTCCGGCTGGGGCTCGGGTTCTCCGGGACTCGGTACGGACGGCGATTGCGGGTCGTGTGGCACTGGATCCGGCTGGCTGGGGACGGGCCCCGGACCGTCAGGGGAGGGTTCTGTGGTCATCGCTGTCGTCCTTGCGTTGTGCGCCACCGAACTTCTGGATGAACGCTGGGGAAAGCTGTCGGGTCAGGCGCGTCCGGCTGGTGATCAGGGCACCCGGAGTGGCATAGCGCATATCTGCATTCTCGTGTGTCTGCCCACGTTCCGCCCGCACGGAAGCGGCCCACCCATCGAATGCGACCAGCCGCTCACCATGGAACAGTCGCAGCCTGCCCCCGGGCTGGAATCGGCAGTGATCGAGCCGAACCCCTCACGCCGCCCCGACTTCTCCAGCGGTCAGGACCAGGGGGTGCTACGGCCGGCCAGGAGTGCAGGCGGGTCATCTCGAGAGGCGACCGGAGTCTTCAGAAGGGAACCTGGAACCACGAGCGGCTGTGCTGGACCCGGGAACGAGAACCACCGCGTGGGAAATCGTGATCCCCAACGCCGAGTGCGTCGGCGCAAACGAACCTCTCCTGCTCGTGGCTCGCAGGATGGCGGAGCCGGGGGCCGGTGCCCAGTCCATCCTTGGTCAGGACGAGCGGCTGAAGGGAGTGCTCACCGACCGTGACATCGTGACCAAGGTTCTGGCAGCAGACAAGGATCCAGTGGCAACCACCGCCGACGAGCCGGCTCAGGGGAAAGCCATCACCATCGGCGCGGACGACGAGGCATAGGAGGTTCTGCACGATGAGTACCCACAAGGTGCGTCGGCTTCCCGTGCACACCCTGGTCGGCAGGGTTGCCCAGGCAGACGTCGCCCGCGCCTTGCCCGCCCCGGCCGTCGGGGACGTGCTTGCAGCGCTGTCCAACAACTGACCGGGCGGATGCACACACGACCGGCAAGGAGGTGTCCCCATCATGGAGCGAGGAAGCAGCCGTCTCAGCCCCCATGAGGACGATCAGCGCAAGCACGAACTGCAGGGATTTCTGCGGTCCGGCCACACCACCCACGCAAACGAGGCGTACGACCCCGAGCCTCCCGCCGACGACGACGTGCACGTCGACCGGGGCGGCCCCGTCCCCCCACCTGGTGAGGAACGACAGCGGGCGCGCGCCGAGGCCGAGGCCGAGGAACTCAGAGCTGAACTCGCGCGTCGCCTGAGCCGCACGGTCTTCCCTGCGGATCGCGCGTCCCTCTTGCGTACTCTTTCCGGCTCGTACGCTCCGGACGCGCTGATGGACGTGGTGCGAGAACTTCCCACGGACGACCGGTATGCGAACGCTGGAGAGATCACAAGAGCACTGGGCTACCGGCCGCGTGTCTGAACCTCGCCGGGGCAGTTCTGCCGCGCACGGACGGAGCGCTCACGTGTACGCCTCCCGTCGCCGGGACGCCGGACAGGTCACCCAAGGACCTGAGCCGACTCCTGGCGGGGCAATTCATGCGAGGTATATGGATTGGCGAACGGCGTGACAAGAAGAGCCGTGCAACGCCGTGCCGATGCGCACCATGCCCACTGACTGCGGTGCGGATCCCGGTCGCCAGGGCACTCCGGTTTGGCAAGCAGGACATTGGTGAGGTCCCTGGCTTCGACCTGCTGGCGATCACCCACTTCTTCGAGGTCTACGAGGACCTGGAGTCCGGCAAGTCCGTCGACGCATTCCATGGGAAACGCGCGCGACAACGCGTACGCGGAGATCTCGGCATCTCGACGACGACCCACGGCCCTGCCCTCGGCAGGGCCGTGGTAGATACGGCGGTCTTCCGGGCGTCATCGCCTGGAGGAGACCGGTGAGCAGCTGGAATCGGGCCTGACCCTCACGGACAGGTTCAGGCCCGTGCGGCGGCTTCGTAGAGATCGAGTAGTCGTCCGCGCGTCGCGTGCAGTCGTTGGGTGAGCACCAGGCCGACCCATTGGCTGATCGCGAATCCGAACTCGGGTTCCGACCGGCACAGCGCCCGGACCTGGGATGCGTCGAATTCATAGGCGCGGGGAGTGTCTAATCAACGGCGGATCTGATGATCAAGGAGACGCCAGAGATGACCGAGTCCGTTGTCGAGCAGGAGTCCGTGGAGAAGTCGGCGGT
>NZ_JBVJWD010000022.1:123605-137329 GCF_055602785.1 Streptomyces sp. NPDC037301 | reverse complement strand
GCCTGCGACTTCGCCTGTTCTCCGCCGCCGCCCAGCTTGTCACCACCGGCCGCCGGCGATACCTGCGGTTCACCCGCCACTGGCCCTGGACCGACATCATCACAGGCGCGATCCAGCGGCTCAACGCCCTCCCGAACCCTGGCTGATCAGAAACAACGACCCGTCCCAACGAGCCTGAACTGCATCACCGGAACGTGGAACCCGGCGCCCACCCGACGCGACAGCCGGGCCACAGTTCTGCCAGTCACCAGCGCGACAAACCAAAACGGACCGCCGGAAGATCCGGCAGCCCGCCACGAAAGATCGAGGCTAACTGGCTTATTCCGCAGTCGGCAGGGGTGCGGGGAGGCCCTTTTCGCTGGGCGAGTTCACTCCCGGCGTGCTTCCATCACCGATGCGAGAACGCACTTTCCGAAGCAGTTGGCCAGCTAGGGAGATCGCTTCGTCGAGCCCCCTGCTCAGAAAGACCAGATCGCAGGCCACCATGGTCAGGGCGAATCCGGTCAGTCCCATGAGAAGGGCGATTCCCAGGTGAAAACCGATCGACATGACGGCGGCCCACGGCCGAAGGGCTGGTACCAGGATGCCCAAGGGGAAGTAGACGAGGAAGAGCACGGTCACGTAGGTCCCCGAGAAGACGAGGAAATCATTCTCGTAAACGAAGTGTGACAGGGCGGGGAAAGTGAACTCCGGAACCCTGAGAACGTAGAAGAGCGCCGTACCGTCCTGCCACATCTGCCCTTGCACCTTGTAGAGGCCGCTGACGATGTAGACCAGACACACTTGGAGAGCTATCGCGACCACACCGATATTGTGCAGCGGGTCTCCTATGGCCCGCACTTGCCCGGGGCGACGGTTCACGATTTTTTCACCGATCCCGCTGGGGAAAGAGAACCGGTCGTAGCAGCGCGTCAGGAGAAGCATGAGGATGACGAGATAGGCGAGATTGTCTCCGCCGTCGAGCAGTACGGTCTGGCGCTCATATATCGACCACAGGAATATCCAGTGGACGGCCAGTCCTACCCTCCCCCCTATGCCCAGCATGACCATCAGTGCGGCGATGATCCCCAGGTGGAAGATCACCTGGAACCATGCGTTGGAGGAGTTGATGGCGTACAGGCTGAAGGAGTCGTTGGCAGCGATACGTTCAGTGAACTCGCGCCACGGGAGTACACCGTCCGGGCCGAACAGGAACTCCCGGTCGCCATACTGGCTCACATAGAACATGAGGCCGATGAACCCGAGGAGGACCCGGGTCCCTGATACGCCGACCACGCTTACGGGCTTGATGCCCATCTGTCGATTCGGGTCAGTACCCTCCTCATTTTGTTTCGTCAGCCTCTCTCCAGGACAGGTCCTGATACTTGATGGTTCCCTTGGCGGAAGCATCCTTGCGCTTGGACCAAGGTGGCAGCTCGTGCAGGTAGGCGCACATCTGGACGGCCACAGGGTGCCCGTCGCACACGCCCGGCATCTGCGCCAGGGAGTACCGGGACATGAACCTCTCGGCCTGGTCCTGAGACGTCTTCTCGTACGGAAGAAGGGGAAGCCGAGGACTCGGCGGCCGTTGCGCGACCCGCAGCCGTTACGCGGTGCGGCACGTCCGGGAGGCGCGGCGTCGGCAACCTCGGCGGCGGTACGGGGCAGTTCGGCTCGTTCACTCCATCCTGTGCCGGAGCGGGTTGCCATGGCCACCTTAATGGCCGAATTCAACGCTTACCTCGACCGTGATGGCGCCGAACCGACCACGGACCTGGTGGGCTTCCGCCAACCGGATTCCGACGCGTGGACGCGCGAACATCAGACGAGTTCACTGCCATCGTGTCGTGACGCGCGAGGCTGCCGGAGCAGATGGTGGAGATCGCTGCGGGTCTTCTACGAGTTGAGAAGCTGTTCCACATCTCCCGTTCTGACCTCCTACCAGGCGAATGGGCGGGTTCGTGCGTACGTGAATCAGGGTGGCACGGTCCGCCCGCCAGTCTGGAATCGCAGCGCATGGGCGCGGCCGCTGGGCGTACCCGCGTCATCCCATCCACAACCGCTGCACCCAGCCACAGCCAGGCGCAGCGGTTGAGATGGTCAGACGCGTGGGGTCTCCGCACCACGTGCGTGTGCTGCCGGTTCGGCCTTCTGCGCCCGGAGTTCCCTGACCTCAGCCTGAAGGTCGGTGAGCTGCCGGTGCAGGGCCTGGATCGCCACGATCGCGACGCCGTTGGCATCGGTGCAGCAGATCGTTTTGTCATCGGTTCCCAGGCCGAAGTGGGTCCGCCAGTCCTGCGCCATCGGCCCCAGGTGGCGCACTTCGTCGTCCTCCCACCGGTACCGCCATGTGCTCACCGGTAGACGGACCACTCGCGCAAGGACGTCGAACCCGTTTACGCCGTCACCCGCCTCGGTGACTGTTTCCCCGGAGGCCGTGGACGTCATTCCGGCGGGATTGGGCGTGTCGGGGTGCAGGCGTGCCCGGTAGGCCCGAATGCCGGCGGCCCGGGCGCGGTGCAGGCGTTCGGTCAGCGATCCCATCGCACCCGGCTCACGCTGGTCTTTACGGCCCGGTCGGAGAAAAGCAGACTGCCCAGCGGGACGAACTGAGCGGAGCCCCCGGGGTTGTCGTCGGCCGGGGCGGTGCTCTGCTCCACCACCCGCACCTGCGCGGGCTCGGCAGCCTCGGCCGCCGAGGCTGCGCCCAGGCACACCGACACGGCGGCGATCGCAGCGGAGGACACTGCAGCAAGTCGGGTAGCTGCGGTAAGAGACATGAAGCACGCTCCGGGTTAGTCAGAGATCAGATCAATCAGGCAACGACACCGCCCCTCGTCGGTCACGAGCAGCACCACCAGACGTTGACCAGACCCCGGCAGTCTGAATCAGAGCGCTTCGCGAAGAGCCCGAGCGAGGAAGTTGTTCGCAGTCGTTCCGGGATGGCGAACAACGGCTGCGTACACGGTCTGCCCACCTGCCTGGAAACGCAGTGCGTGTGCACGGCGGGGCCGGATGATGTGCGGCCTGGTCCCGTTGATGACGTAGATCGAAGCTGGGTGGGCCGAGGTCATGATCACGGCCATGCCACGACCGGTGCCCTGGACGCTGAGGGTGATGCCGCGTCCCATGCTTCCGGGTGCCAACTGCTTGGAGAATATTCATCGATCACGGAAACGACGCCGCAAGCCGAGCCCGTCGGTTTGTCCTACGGCAACGGGCCTGCGCGGATGTTGCTGAGGCACCCGCGCTGGTCTACGGGCGGGCCAGGAGCACCGCCGCGCGCTGGGAAAGGTCCCGGGCGGCTGGGATGTTGCCGTACCGGGTCAGGCGTACGCCCTTCGCGCGCTGGGGTCTCGTCCCGCGCATGCTCGTCGGCGCCGAACGGCGCGATCTGTCCACCGACCTTTTCGGCATGAGGGTGAGGCGGTCAGGCTCGCGAAGGCCCATACGTATCCGACCGAGGCCAGGCGCTGGTTCTTGACCCGCCGGGCTGTGACCGCGAGGCTTCTGCCGGACGCCCGGGTGACCGGTGCGGCCCCGGCGAAGGCCTTGAGTCCCTTAGCGTCGGCGAAGCGGGATCGGTCGTCACCGATCTCGGCGAGCACCCGGGCGCCGGTGAGAGACCCAAGCCCTGAAAAGCTGGTAATGATCTCGGCGTCCGGGTGCGTGTCAAAAGACTCCACCGTCGCTTCGGAGAGGTCGTCGACACTGGTGCAGGCAGCATCAAGTTGTCTGAGCAGGGCGATGGCCTGGCGACCCATGGCCTGCTCGACCTGCGGAGGCTGGCGCATCTGCGGGATGCGCAGTGCGTCCCGGAGCCGTTCGGCTTCCGCCTCGATGACATGACGGGCGCCGGCGAGGTCGTCGGCGGTGGAGTGGGAGGCGTTGAACTGCAGGGGCCGGTCGAAGTCGAGGACGAGCTCGCTGCTGTCGGCGCGCGCGAGACGGGCGTACACGGTGTGGGCGCGGCCGCCGTTTCCCTGGGGCCGTAGGTAGGGGACGGCGAGTTCGGCGACCGTGGAGGTCCAGGTCCAGGTGCTGGTCAGGGCCGAGGCGCTCCGGTCGGGGTACGTCTTGTGCGGTCCGTAGCCGGTACACGTCTCGAATCCGGCCGGTCGCCATGACGATCCCGATGCGAGGCAGGTCGGTGAATCCGTCCGGTACGAAAACGTGCCCTCGAAGCGGAGTCGGCCCGAGCACCGCCATCACCTCAGGGCGCCTGACCTGCATTCACTCGGACCGGTGGGGTGCTCGACGCGTTTCGGTGCTCCATCGCGTGAAGGGCACGGGGTTCTTTGGCGAGCTGGGTCGAGCTGCGGTTTGCGATGGTGCAACGAGCGGTGCCGAGGTTGATCACAACTTGGAGAGTCTGCAGGAGGTCGGGCCGTCAGTCGATCACCCGGCGAACGATCCGAGACGAGCCACTGGCCGCAGGGCGCTCGCGCCGGGAGACCGCGTCCACCATCGGGGTGACGGGCTGGGACGTGCACGCGTACCGCCGCACCTTCCGGACCCACCCCGGCAACGCCAGACACCCCCGTTGTCCCCGTAGTTCGGCCGCGATCAGCGGGAATCGAGGGACTCCGCTGCCGAGCGAGAGCGTGCGGCCGCCGTTGCACATTGCAACGGCGGCCGCATCCAGAGGGCCGTTACGACAGCTCTCGCTCGATCTGGCTTTCGTTGATCTTCTCTTCTCGCATGGTCTTCTCGTTCTGGACGGCGTAGCGAGTCTGCGCCCCGCTGCCCTCGGTCTGCCGGATCTCGCCCTGCTGCTTCTGGTTCTGCTGGTCCCGGTACTCGACGCGCTGTCCCTGGCGGTATGTCATGGGAATCTCCAAGTCTCGTGTGGGTTGACGGAGGGCCGGCCCCGCTCGTTCGGCAAGGGGCGTGCCTCCTCGGCGCCTGCGACTATCGCTCGGCGTCCTCTGACAGCCCACCCCCACGTCCGCGCTACAGCAACCACTGCGAGGCGAATGGGGTATGGCTCGCGTCGGCCGAGGTCCTGCCAGGGTGATCAACTTTCGGTGACAGCGGTCAAGGAATGCTGATGGGGGACGGCCGAACTTCGAGACCATCGAGGATGGCCTCCACTCCGAATACAAACCTCTGCCTGACCATCTCGACAAGGTCGCCGTCCACGCGGCCGGCCTCGCGCTGCTCAGCTCCGTGACGGTCCCCGCACAGTTCGCCGCACTCGGCGACCGGGTCGACAGGGCTCGTGCCCTGGCTCGGCAGGCGCAGGACCGCGTCGAAGGAGTCGCCCTCGGGGGCGGGTGGCGCGGTCGGCCGCACGTCGGGCCGTGCCGGCCGGTGCGACGTCAGCGGCGGCCCTGCTGGTCACGGCACTGTCGGCGCTCGGGATCCGGTTGCAGAACGCCACGCACCCCGGCACCTTCGTCAACCCCATCGGCGTCGGCTGACGGAGGCGCGGGCGTTCGGCGGCGGGGAACCCGGGGGCGTACGGCAAACCTGACGATGTATCACCTCTTCCTCTCCGCGCGTCGGCCAGGTCAGCGATCCCTTCGCGGCCAGGACGGTCAGCGCGGACGGCACCACCGTCTACGCCCAGGTCACCTACACCGTCAAGGGCACCGACCTGACGGACGCCGATCACACCGGCATCGACGACGCCCTAGCCGATGGCCGTGACCGGGGACTGACGGTCGAGGCGTCGGGGGATGCGCCGGCCGCGCCCGAGGGGAGCGCCTCCGCCGAAGCCATCGGCTTCGCCCTTGCCGCCGTCATCCTGGTCATGACCTTCGGTTCTCTGATCGCCGCGGGCCTCCCCCTGCTCACCGCCGTCGTGGGGGTCGGCGTGAGCATCGCCGCCATCAAGGCTCTCAGCGCGACGTTCGACCTCAACAGCAGCACATCCACACTGGCGACGATGCTGGGCATTGCCGTCGGCATCGACTACGCCCTGTTCATCGTCTCCCGATACCGTTCCGAACGTGCCGCCGGATACGGGGCGAGGGAGGCCGCCGCGCGTGCGAACGGCACGGCCGGCTCCGCCGTCGTCTTCGCGGGCCTGACCGTGGTCATCGCCCTCGCGGGCTTGGCCGTGGTCAACTTGCCCATCCTCACCGCGATGGGGCTCGCCGCCGGCGGCGCCGTCATCATCGCTGTACTCGTGGCCGTCACCCTCGTGCCCGCACTGCTGGCATTCGCCCCCGAGCGGGCACGGGGCAACGCGCGCAAGCAGACTGCCCGGGAGACGCCCGCAGCCAAGTCTGCCGAAGCGACGCCGGGGCAGCGATGGATTGCATACGTCCTGCGCAAGCCGGTGAAGGTCCTGGTACTCGCGGTGGTCGCCCTCGGCGCCCTCGCCCTGCCTGCCGCGCAGCTGCAGCTCGGACTGCCGGACGACGGTTCCAAAGCCCCCTCCTCCACACAGCGCAAGGCCTACGACATGCTGGCCGAGTCGTTCGGACCCGGCTTCAACGGTCCGTTGACCGTGACCGTCGACGACCAAGCCCCCGGTACCGCCCGCAGCGCCGCAGCTGACATGGGCAAGGGCATCGCAGACCTGCCGGACGTGGCGACCGTGGCACCCGCCGTCTTCAACCAGGCCGGCGACACCGCCATCATCAACGTCATCCCCAAGAGCGGACCGGGCAGCGACTCCACCAAGGATCTGGTCGCCGACATCCGCTCGCTGGCCGCCGACACGGAGTCGGCCTCCGGGGCCCGCTCCATGGTCACCGGCACCACCGCGCTCAACATCGACATCTCCGACAAGTTCAGCGCCGCGATCATGCCCTATCTCGCCCTCGTTGTCGGTTTGGCCGTCCTCGTGCTGATCCTGGTCTTCCGCTCGGTCCTCGTGCCGCTCAAGGCCGCGCTCGGCTTCCTGCTGTCGGTGCTGGCCGCCCTCGGCGCACTCGTCGCGGTCTTCCAGCGGGGCTGGCTCAAGGACCTGGTCGGCCTCGACCAGACCGGCCCGATCATGAGCCTGATGCCGATCCTCATGGTGGGCATTGTGTTCGGGCTGGCCATGGACTACCAGGTGTTCCTGGTGACCCGTATGCGCGAGGCATACGTCCACGGCGCGGATGCCCGCACGGCGATCGAGTCCGGCTTCCGGCACAGCGCGAAGGTCGTCACGGCCGCAGCCCTCATCATGATCTCCGTGTTCGCCGGCTTTGTCGGTTCGCACGACGCCATGCTCAAGTCGATGGGCTTCGGCCTCGCGATCGCGGTCTTCTTCGACGCCTTCATCGTCCGCATGACGATCGTGCCCGCAGCGCTCGCTCTGCTCGGCAAGCGCGCATGGTCCCTGCCCGGCTGGATCGACCGCATCCTGCCCGACGTCGACATCGAAGGCGAAAAGCTCACCCAACGGGCACCGGACAACCAGCACATGGACGAGGACCGGCTCCCGCAGTACAGCAGCAGCCACTGACCGGAACCCCTGGGGTGCAGCGTGCCCGTGTGCTGCACCCCAGGCACATATGGCCGGGCCCGCGGTGATCGGCTTCATAGCGAGCGCCAGCAGCCTGGTGTGGGGCATGGGCGCCGTCGCCGCCTCGGCCATCCTCGTATCCCTGTGTGCCACGCAGATCCGTTGGCCGAGCCTCGCCGGGACGAAACCCGATTCCTCGGTCCTGACGTGACAGTTGCAACACCGGTCCGGTTCGCAACGAACTGAAAATTCTTCAGTCTTCGGGCAGGCTTCGGAGACGATGTAGAGGATGGATCAACCAGCCGGTACGAGGGGGAACATGATCGAGAAGATTCTGCCGTCCCAGGTGGCCGTCGCCGAGGCGCTCTCCGACCCGCCCGACGCGGCTCTCTTTCCCGGCGAGGAAGAGCTGATCCGTAGTTCCGTGGAGGTCCGGCGCAAGGAGTTCACCACCGCACGCTGGTGCGCCCGCCGCGCGCTCGGCGAGCTCGGTGTCGCACCCGCCCCCATCCTGAAAGGCGAACGTGGTGCGCCGATATGGCCGGCAGGAGTGGTCGGAAGCATGACCCACTGCGCCGGCTACCGAGCAGCTGCAGTCGCCCGCCGGGCGGATGTGCTCACCGTCGGCATCGACGCCGAGCCGCATGAGCCACTGCCCGACGGGGTGCGCGAGACGATTGCGCTCGCGACGGAACAGCAGCGCGAGCTCGATCTGCGTCGGGCGTGCCCCGAGATCCGCTGGGACCGGCTGCTGTTCAGCGCGAAGGAGAGCGTCTACAAGGCATGGTTCCCGCTCACCCACCGCTGGCTCGGCTTCGAACAGGCCGACATCGTGCTCCACTCGAACGGCACCTTCACCGCCGGGCTGCTGATCTCCGCCACGGAGCCGGACCTGGCCGCGGGGTCAACGTCGCCCCCTACGGCTTTCAGCGGCCGCTGGCTGGTCGCGGACGGTCTCGTGGTGACCGCCATCGCTGTCGGGAGCGAGCCAAAAGCGCCCACCGGGTAGCGGGGCGCCGCATGCCGTCACTGCTGCGGTACATCGCACGGCGCGCAGTCCGGGGCGACGCGTGAGGAGACCCGGGAGAATCACGCCGGTTACCGAACGCGTCGTCTCGAACATCAGAGGCGGGGAGGCCGGATACGATGAAACGTCGGCTCGCACCTCGTCCGACGTGCGGGTGTTCCCGTAATCTCTGACCGCATGAGTGCAGACCGCATGGGCGAAGACCGCAAGCGCGCACGTGAGTTGGGCATCCCTCTGTCAGGTGAGCCGGGGCCGTGGAACGCGATCACGGACGTGCCCGGTGTCGAGGTCGGGTACGTCACCCTGGTCGAGGGCGAGGACGTACGCACCGGAGTTACGGCGCTCCTGCCGCGCGGGCGGGACGGTGTGGGTACGCCCTGCGCGGCCGGCTGGCACTCGTTCAACGGTAATGGTGAGATGACCGGAACCGCCTGGATCGAGGAGAGCGGCTCGCTCGCCGTGCCGGTGGTCATCACGAATACGTACGCGGTCGGCCCGGTGCACCGCGGCGTGGTCGAGTGGGTGCGCGCCAACCGTTGTGGTATGGCGCCGGAGTGGCTGCTGCCGGTGGTCACCGAGACCTGGGACGGCCATCTCAACGACATCCACGGCTCGGCCGTGAGGTCCCGTCACGCGACGGACGCGATCGAGGCGGCGGCCTCCGGCCCGGTCGAGGAGGGATGCGTCGGCGGCGGAACCGGCATGCGCTGCTACGGCTTCAAGGGCGGCTCGGGGACCGCATCGCGGGTGGTGCAGTACGGCGAGGACCGCTACACCGTCGGCGCCTTCGTGCAGGCCAACTTCGGCGCACGGCGCGAACTGATGGTCGCCGGTGTGCCGATGGGACGTGAGCTGTCCGATCCGGCCGAGACACCGGTCCCCGAACCGGCGCCCGGTGCGGAGCCCCAGGTGCCGCCCGGCGCGGGCTCGGTGATCGTGGCCGTGGCGACCGACGCGCCCCTGCTGCCGGGGCAGTGCAAGGCGTTGGCCCGCCGGGTGACGCTGGGCCTCGCCCGCACCGGCACCACCGGAAGCCACTTCTCCGGGGATCTCTTCCTGGCCTTCTCCACGGCCAACCCGTCCGCGCTGACCAGTACGTTTCCCGCGAACGACGGCAGCGCGCCGTACGAGTCGATGCGCTTCGTGCCATGGGGCCGGGTGGATCCCTTCTACGGCGCGGTGGTCGAGTCGGTGGAGGAGGCGGTGCTCAATGTGCTCACCGCCGCCCACTCGATGACCGGCCGGGCGGGTCACCACGTCCCGGCGCTCCCGCTGGACCAGGTGACCGAACTTCTGGCGGCGCGCGGACAGTGACGCAGCGCGGAAGGCATGGCTGACGGCGCATTCGGAGGTCGCAGCCGGGGGAGACAGGCGCAGAGCGTGGCGGTCACTGGTCTCGTACAGGTTCGTCGGCCATACTGCCCGCCGTGGAGCAGCGCATAGATCCGAACACTCAGCCCGGGTACGCCGCGGGGACAGACCCGGCGTACATCCCTGGTCTCACGGCCCCTGTTATTGCCGGAAAGCCGGATACGAGTCAGGAGCCGACGGACCAGGAACAGACGGACCAGGAACAGACGGACCAGGAACAGACGGACCAGGAAAGGACAGAGGAGCAGGCGTCCGGCGCCGTCGCCCCCGACGATGCCGTTGCGGCGGCCGTATCCGAGGATGCGACAGCCGACGGAGAAGCCGCTGCCGAAGCGGCGGCTGACGACAAGGAGGCGGAGGACGGCCCCGAATTCGAGGTGAGCGACCGCCGTGGGTCGATCACCGCGGACCGTGACGGCGTCCGGTTCCGGCTGGACGACCAGGAGGCCGAGTTCCACTGGGACGAGATCGGTGCCGTTGAGGTGAAGACTCCTCGGTTCGGCCGCCGGTTCACCGTTACGGTCCATATGTCGACTCGTCGATGGTTCAACGCCGAGGTCGAGGCACCTGCCAGGAGCAACCTCAAGCAGTGGGCGGAAGAACTCGACGCGGTCCTGGACGTCTACTTCGAAGAGTCCTGACCACGGCGGTGTCGCCCGAGAGGCTGGGCCGGCGGCCGAAACGACCGCCGGCCCCGTCGCGACCGCAGGCATGGCCCCGCCCCCCGACTCGCCGACCGCGCGGATGCCGGGCGGTGGCGTGGCTGAGAGGCCGGCACGGGGCGTGCGGCAGCGCAGTGCGCGGTGGGACCGGGTGCCCGGCCGCGTACCTGGTGAGCCATGTCGCGCGGATCGGGCACGATGTGTTGGTCTCAGGCATTGCCGAGCACGGTCTGCGGCTGCCGCACTTCGCCGCGCTCGCGGACTTTGGCCCAGCACGCGGTCACACGCGCCGCAGCAGACGCCCGACGCGCCCAAGTGCCGTCAGGCGCCGCCCTGACGCGCGCCGCGAAGCACGTCGAGTATGTGGGGCCAGGCTGCCGTCCCAAGTGCCGCGTCCGCCGCGGGTGAGCCTCCGTACAGGAAGTGCGCGGACGAGGGAGCAGGGCCCTCGCCCGGAAGCCGCGGGCGGTGGCCTGCGTCGGGGCTGCTGATCACCCGTACGGGCAGGTCGGCCGCCCTGCGACGGGCGGCCAGTTCCTCGGCGTAGGGCAGCGAAGGCCACATCGCGTCGTCCCTGCCGGCGACAAGCACGAATTCGGCGGTGGACTTCTCCACCGCGATCGTCGCCGCATCGACGCGGTCGGCGAACGTCTGCCGGCTGCGCTCGTACCAGCCACGGACGGCGACCGGAACGCCCTCGGGCTGTGGGCGCGTCGGCGCCCAGGAGGTGTCATAGGGGACGAACGGCAGCGGCTCACCCCGCCAGGTCCACGAAGACCGCTGGGGCCGGGTCTGTCCGTCCCGGCCGGGGCCGACGTTTGCCCAGGTCATTGATGTGGGGGAGATCGCCACCACCGCGTCGACACCGGGCAGCAGCACGGACAGGTGCAGGGCGGCTTCCGCCCCCTTGGACACACCCAGGACGCCGATCCGGCGGGTACCGCCCGCGCGGAGCACCTCGATCGCGGACCCGAAAGTCTCCAGCGGGACTTCACAGATGCCGGGCGGCTGCCCGACCCCGCCGAACCAGCGGATCGACAAGGCCGTCAGGCCCTCCCGGGCCAGGATCCGGCACCGCTCGTCATCGATGCGCCCACTGGACCCGGAGAGGACGAGCACCCCGATATCGCCGCCATGCACGCGGCCGCGCGCGGGCATGGCCAGAAAGCCCTCGCGAATGCCCGGGTGAGGGCCTTCGCGAGGGGTTCCGTGGGCAGCCTTGTGAGCACCCCCGCCCAGACCGTCGAAGGTGCGCTCGACGATGTCCATCGGTCGGTCAGCCGCCCGCGAGCACCACCGAGCGGGTCAGGTGGCGCGGGCTGTCAGGGTCCAGACCGCGGGCGGCGGCGCGGGCGATCGCCAGGCGCTGGACGCGTACCAGCTCGGCCAGCGGGTCCAGGCCGCTCTCCACCCAGCGGGCGCCGGTCGAGAGTACCTGCTCGGCAAGGCCCTCGGGGGCGGTGCCGAACATCCAGGTCGCGGTGCCGGTGGTGGCGATGCTGATGGGACCGTGGCGGTACTCCATCGCGGGGTACGCCTCTGTCCAGGACAGGGACGCCTCCTTCATCTTGAGCGCGGCCTCGTTGGCGAGTCCTGCCGTCCAGCCACGGCCGAGGAAGGTGAACTGGGTGCAGTCCAGCAGGCCTTCGGGCAGCGGCTCTGCCAGTGCGGTCTCCGCATCGCGGACCACGGCGTCGGTGTGCAGACCGAGGTGGGCGCGGAGCAGTGTGAGCAGGGTGGTGGCGAACCGGGTCTGCACGACGGACTGCTCGTCGGCGAAGTCGAGCACGACAACCTCGTCGGCGGACGTCATGACCGGAGTGTCCGGGTCGGCGGTGATGGCCACTGTGCGGGTGACACCACGGAGCCGGTCGAGCAGTTCCAGCACCTCGGTCGTGGTGCCTGAACGGGTGAGCGCCACGACCCGGTCGTAGCTGCGGCCGAAGGGGAACTCCGATGCGGCGAACGCGTCGGACTCGCCCTGTCCGGATTCCTCGCGGAGCGCGGCGTACGCCTGGGCCATGTAGAACGAGGTGCCGCAGCCGACGACCGCGATGCGCTCACCGGTGGCGGGCAGAGCGGCCGCCTGCGTCTGGGCCAGCTCGGCGGCGCGGCGCCAGCACTCCGGCTGACTGGCTGTCTCGATCTCGACGAATGACACTCTTGCACTCCGTACTCGTAGTGGGCTTGGGATGCTCGTTTGCGCACGTTATACGCGATGCACAAGCATTATCAAGCATTCTGCTTGCAGGAAGCTTGACTGGACGAAGCCTTGTGCGACGCTTGCGCGTGTCCGGTGACACGTACCCAAGGGGATGGGTGCCCGAAGCCCGGGCTCGTAAGGAGATTTCTCTTGTCCAGGGATGCCCGGTGGAACGCGCTGCTGGAACTTGTCGGTAAAAACGGCCGAGTGGAGGTCGAGGACGCCGCCGCGACGCTGGATGTCTCGGCCGCGACCATCCGTCGTGACCTGGACCAGCTCGCCGAGCAGCAACTGCTCACGCGTACCCGCGGTGGCGCGGTCGCGCACGGTGTCAGTTACGAACTGGCCCTGCGCTACAAGACCGGCCGTCACGCCCCGGAGAAGCAGGCCATCGGCCGCGCCGTCTCGGAACTGGTGGCGGTCGGCGAAGTGGTGGGACTGACCGGCGGTACGACACTGACCGAGGTGGCCCGTTCGCTGGCGGTGCGCTCCGATGTCGTCGGTGACACCGCGGCCGGGACGGGCGGTCAGCCGACCCTGACCGTTGTCACCAACGCCCTCAACATCGCCAACGAGCTGGTCATCCGGCCGCAGATCAAGATCGTGGTGACCGGCGGAGTGGCCAGGCCGCAGTCGTACGAGCTGACGGGCCCGCTGGCCAGCGGGGTGCTGGGCGAAATCACGCTGGATGTCGCCGTGCTGGGCGTCAATGCGATCGACACCGAGCGCGGTGCGTACGTACACCACGAGGGGGAGGCCAGCATCAATCGGCTGCTTGCCGAGCAGGCGCAACGGGTGGTCGTGGCGGCCGATTCCTCGAAGATCGGCAAGCGGGCCTTCGCGCGGGTCTGCGATCTCAGTCAGGTCGATTTCCTGGTCACGGACAAGGGGATCACGCCCGAGGCGACCGCCCGCTTCGCAGAGGCCGGCGTCACGGTCATCGCTGTCTGAACCACTCGTCCGAACGGCGGGGGGGGGCCCCCGTGGGGGGGGACGCCCCTTTCTTTTTTTCTCTGGCGCGAACAAGGGGGGGTGCGCGGAAGGGGGGAGGGGGGGGGGACCCGAAACCGCCCGTGG
>NZ_JBVJWD010000022.1:0-123595 GCF_055602785.1 Streptomyces sp. NPDC037301 | reverse complement strand
GAGCGGGGTGCCTGCTTCTCCGAGCCGTTCCTCGGCTGCCGGGAGTTCACCCCCTCCTTCCCCCCCCCCCCCCCCCCACCCCCCCCCCTCCCCCCCCCCCCCCCCCCCCCCCCTCCCCCCCCCCCTCCTCCCCCCCCCCCCGTTTCCGTTTCTGCGCGGCCGGAACCGGGTGCGGCTATGCGGAAGGGTGTATGGGCGGCGCCCTGGACCCTGCTTGTGAATGTTGTTAGAAGTGTCCTTGAGCGCATGTTCGTGCACGAGCGAGCATGCAGAGTGGGCTCCGGGCTTGCCGGCAGGACTCTCTGACGGTCTCTTCGTATCGTTTCCATGTCGCTTCTGTGCCCTTTTTTGGGTCTTGGGCAACGTCGACGAGGTGCTCATGGGGTCCACGCAGAAACCTTTCTGTGTCAATAGATGTCTGTTATCTCTGCGAAATGAACAAGTCTTGCCATCGGGGCGCACGGTCGTGAACTATGTGCCTGTCGCCGCGAAGGAGCGCCGGCCGCATCCACGGTGGTGCGGGCCGCCTCCGTCACGGCAATGAGCGACGCCCAGAAGGACATCGTCGCGGGCCGCAAGCCGATCTCCGCCTACAAGGAGGAGCTGCGCAAGTGGCGCTCCGGTGGCGGCGACAAGATGCGCGCCGAGTACGAGGCATCGCTCGCCGGTAAGTAGCCTCCGGCCGCACCACCAGCACGGACACGCCCGCACCACCAGTACAGACAGAAGGGACCACCGTGTCAGACCTGCGACTCGGCGTCATCGGGCTCGGCCTGCGCCGTTCCATCGCGATGTCCGCCCACCACCCCGGACAGGGTTCGGCGATCACCGCCGTCTGCGACCTCGACCCCGAGGTGCGGCAGCGTGAGGCCGAGCGCTTCGGTACCGATGTCGCGGTCGAGGACTACAAGCTGCTCCTCGGCCGGGACGACCTCGACGCGATCATCATCGCCACGCCGGACGACACCCATGAGGTCATCGCCATCGATGCGCTCCGGGCCGGCAAGGCCGTCTTCGTCGAGAAGCCGCTCGGTATCACCGTCGAGAGCTGCGACAACGTCCTGCGTGCCGCTTACGAGACCGGGACCCGGCTGTACGTCGGACACAACATGCGCCACATGGGTGTCGTGCGGCTGATGCGCGACATCATCGCCCGCGGCGACATCGGCGAGCCCAGGGCCGTGTGGGTGCGGCACTTCGTCGGCTACGGCGGTGACTACTACTTCAAGGACTGGCACGCCGACCGGACCCGAACCACCGGACTGCTGCTCCAGAAGGCCGCCCACGACATCGACGTCCTGCACTGGCTGGCCGGCGGCTACACCCGCCGTGTCAACGCGCTCGGCGACCTCCTCGTCTACGGCGACCTGCCGCGTCGCGAGCCGGACACCCCGCGCCCGGCGAACTGGCTGCGCGAGTTCGACTGGCCGCCGACGGCTCGCAAGGACCTGCACCACATCGTGGACGTCGAGGACGTCTCGGTGATGAACATGCAGCTCGACAACGGCGTCGTGGCCGCCTACCAGCAGTGCCACTTCACCCCGGACTACTGGCGGAACTACACCGTCATCGGCACCGAGGGCCGTCTGGAGAACTTCGGTGACAGCCCCGGTGACGAGGTCAAGGTCTGGAACACCGGCCCCAGCGGTTACCGCGGCGACGCCGACATCACCTACCGGGTGCCGGACGCCGGCGGTTCGCACGGCGGCGGGGACACCCGGATCATGGAGGAGTTCTGCCGGTTCGTGCGCGACGGAGGCGTCACCGACACCTCGCCGGTCGCCGCCCGGATGAGCGTCGCGGCCGGTGTGCTCGCGACCCGTTCCCTGCGCGAGGGCGGTGCACCGTACGACGTACCGGCCCTCGACCCGGAGCTGATTGCGTACTTCGAACGTGGTCAGGTCCGCTAGGAACCGGCACGAGGCGTTTCGACGACCTTCGGTGACAGTGCTTCCGACGCCGTCACCGAAGGTCTCGGTACAGCTGTTTTCAGCCATGCTCGGTGGGTAGTCGGCTCTTTCCGGTTTGGCGACGGCTCGATGGGTGTCTGCCGCGATGCGTGACGCCGTCGGGTGAATTGTGGGTGATCATCCGGAAGATGTCGTATGGGGGTGCGGGGTGCCGGTCTCGTAGGGTCACCACGCCTGCGGCACCGGAGAGCAAGCGCGGCGATTTTGCGCCAATGGGATCTCGTGGTGGCCGAGTTCGAACGCATGGCCGGATCATGGTCGGCATAATCGCGTCCATGTCGATCACGGGTGGAGACGTCGTTGACCTGGGGCGGGGCCTGTACGCATGGCTCCCGCCGAAACGGGGCTGGGGGCTGGCGAACTGCGGTCTCCTCGTCTCGCCCCGTGGCGCGCTCTGGATCGACACCCCGTACGACGCCGTGCTGGCCGGCCAGTTCCTGGCCGAGTCCACGAAGCGGCTGCCCGACGGTGTCTCCATCGACCGGGTGATCGTCACCCACGCGAACGGCGACCACTTCTGGGGAGCGGGCGTACTCCCCGACGCGGAGATCATCGCGACCCGAGAAGCCCGCGAACACATCCATTACGAGCCCACACCCAAGCAGCAGCACGCGCTCGTCGCCACCGGCGATCCGGCCACCGCGCTCGGGGCCTACCTCGGACGTCACTTCGGCCCCTTCGACTGGTCGCAGACCGAGCCGGTGCAGCCGACGACATACTTCACCGGGGAGCTCGAACTGACCCTGGGGGAGTACCCGGTCCAGCTCTCCGCCCTGCCGTCCGCGCACACCACCGGCGACCTGATGGTCCATCTGCCCGCGCAGCGTGCCGTGTTCAGCGGGGACATCATCTTCTCCTCCACCCCCGCTCGGCCGGGCGATCATCCGGTGCACTGGGCGGGTCCGCTGAGCAATGTGATCGCGGCCTGCGAGCGGGTGCTGGCCACCGGCGCCGAGATCGTCGTCCCGGGGCACGGACCGGTCCTCGACCCTGCCGGGGTGCGCGATCACATCGTGTATCTGGAGTATGTGCGCGAGCGCGCCCACGCCTTTCACACAGCCGGGATTCCCGCCCTTGAGGCGGCCCGCCGGGTCATCGCCGAGGGGCGCTACCCGGAGCTCGGCCTTCCCGAGCGGCTGGTGGTGACCATCGGAAGCGAGTACCGGCAGCTCGACGGCTCCGAACTGCCCGGAGTGCTCCAGGTGCTGACCAATGTCGCCGCGGTCGCTCAAGAGGTGGAGCAGGCCCGTGAGTCGGCGGGCTCGGCGGCGAAGTAAGCAGGCCCGGCGGAGAAATGAGCGGAGCTTTTGCCGCCGCTTCGGCCGGAAGACCGATCCGACAACAGAAATGCGGTGACGGCATGGGATGGATCGTGGCGGTGATCGCCGTCGCTGCCGCCGTGGCGGCGGCTGTCCGCGCACAGAACGCTGCGCGCTCGGAGCACCTGGCCCTGGCCCGCGCCGAGCTGGCCGAACGGCAGTCGAAGGCCGCCGAGGCCCGTACCGCCGCCCTCACCGACGAGATCCGGCAGCTGGCCCGCAAGCGGATACCCGCCGCGGCGCTCGCCCTCTCCCACCCCACCGCCCAGGTCCCCGGACTGCGGGAGGCGGCCGAGGTCGACGGCGATTCCGCCCGGCTGCTCACCGAGGCCGTTCAGGCCGCTCGCACGGCGGTCGTCGAGGAGCGCGGGCGCGTCGACGCGGCCGCCCGGGCGGCGATGCGCGGCACCTCGGCCAAGATCCAGTCACTGCTCAACCAGTCCCAGCAACTGCTGCACGAGCTTCAGCACGAGTACGACGACCCACGGATCCTGCAGCTGGACTTCCGTAACGAACTGGCTTTGCGGCGTACCCAGGCCACCGCCGTGCTCTGCGACGCCTGGCCGGGGCTCGCCCGCCAGAACTCGCCGCTCGTCGAGATCGTGCTAGGCGCCCAGTCCCGGGTCGCCGGCTATGAGCGGATCAAGGTCGCCAACCATCTGCGCGACGAACGGCTCGCGCTCGTCGCCCGCGCAGCCGAACCTCTCGCGATCGCGCTCGCCGAATTGCTGGCCAATGCCACGGCCTACTCGCACCCCGACACCGATGTACAGGTGACCGTCCAGCAGAGCGGTGGCCGTGGCGCGTTCCTGGTCGTGGACGACGCGGGCATCGGCATGGACGACGATGCGCTCGACCGGGCCCGCGCCCTGCTGGCGGGCCCGTCCGAAGTGCTCCTGACCGAGCTGGGCGACCCACCGCAGACCGGTTTCGCAGTCGTCGGCCGGCTCGTGGTGCAGTACGGCTTCAACTGCCACATCGAGGCATCGCCGTTCGGCGGAATGCGTACGATCCTGCGTGTCCCCGCCCATCTGCTCACCGTGATGGAGGATGACCGCAGCCTCTCCGCCCTCGCCCCGAAGCCGATGCAGGCGCACGCCACTTCTTCGGTTGCCGCCCCCGCCGAGCCGGAACCCGCACCGGCACCGCAAGCCGTCGGCGGGCACCCCGCCGAGCTGCCCAGCCGGCGCCGACGTTCACCACGACCGACCCCGGCCCGGTCCGCATCCGCCGCCGTCACCCGGGACCGGGAACAGGTGTCCCGTACACCCGAGCAGGCCGAGGCTTCCTGGGCGGCACTGCAACAGGGCACCCTCAATGGCAGGAGCGTCGCCGGGCGGTCATCCGCACCGGCAGCGCACGATCATCACCCGGACGATCACCGCCCGGACGACCACGACGACCAAGGAGACGACGAGCAGTGAGCGCCCCCACTCCCACCACCGGTGACCTCGCATGGGTGCTGACCCCTCTGCTGGAGCTGCCCGGAGTCCAGCACGCCGTGGTCGCCACCGGCGACGGCCTCGTCGAGGGTGCCTCACCCGGCCTGGACCGGGCGTCCGGCGAGCGGGTCGCCGCCATGACCGCCACGCTGCACGCCGCGGCCCGCGCGTTCACCACGGCCTTCACCGACGTCGAGGCGCCGCGCCTGGTCCAGACGGTTGTCGAGTCCGACCAGGGCTTCGCCATCGTCGTACCGGCCGGGAACAACACCACACTCGCCCTGTTCGCGGAACCCGGAGCCAGACTCGGCGACATCGCCTACCAGATGCAGGTGCAGGTCACCGCCCTGACCCGGGCCATGAACGCGCCCGCCCGCCAACCGGATACCGCCGCCCGGCCATGACCTCCGGCCCCGGACGCCGTCTGATCCCCGCCTATCTGGTCACCGGCGGCCGGACCCGGCCCGCCGGTCCCGCGCTCGACCGGCTCGCCGTGCTCGTACGCACCGACACGGACCTGCCCCCGGACACCGGCTCGGAACAGCGCAGGCTGTGCGAGCTGCTCGAACCGGGCGCGCTCACCGTCGTCGAATCCGCGGCCCACCTGGATCTGCCGGTCAGCGCCACCGTCTTCCTGGCCACGGACCTCGCGGCCGCCGGACATCTGCAGACCCGACCGCCCATCCCCAGCGCCGGGGAGATCGACCGGTCGCTCGTCGAGAGGCTGCTCGTTGGACTCCGCTCCCTCCACTGACCGGACCGGCATCGGCTATCTGCCGCCTGCCGCCCAAACCCTGATGAAGCTCCTCGTCACGGGTCCCTTCGGCGTGGGCAAAACCACCCTGATCCGTACGCTGTCGGAGATCGCCACGCTCCACACCGAAGAGGCGATGACCCAGTCCAGCACCCGGCTCGACGACACCGCGGGCCTGCCGGACAAGACCACGACCACCGTCGCCATCGACTTCGGCCGGCTCACCGTCCTCGACGACCTGGTGCTCTACATGTTCGGCACGCCGGGCCAGCAGCGGTTCCTCCCGCTCTGGGAGGACATCGCACGTGGTGCGCTCGGCGCACTCGTCCTGGTCGACACCCGCAGGCTCGCCGACTCCTTCGCGGTCATGGACATGGTCGAGGAGCAGGGATTGCCGTACGCCGTCGCCGTCAACCGTTTCCCCGACGCCCCCGCCCACACCGACGAGGTCCTGCGTAAACACCTCGACCTCGCCCCCGAGACCCCGCTGGTGCAGTGCGACGCCCGCGAACGCCGCGCCGGCATCGACGCACTGATCGCGCTCGCCGAGCATGTGCTGACCCGAATGCCCCGGCCCGAGGACCCGTCATGACACCGCCCGTACAGCCGCCGCAGCCCCTCGCGCTGTACGGCCCGGACTTCGCCGCCGACCCGCAGAGCCACTACCGGCGCCTGCGTGGACACGGCCCACTGGCCCCCGTCCGGCTCGCGCCCGGCATCGACGCCCTGCTGGTCACGGACTACCAGGCCGCAGTCGACCTGCTGCGCGACACCCACACCTTCACCAAGGACCCGCGCGCCTGGCAGGCCACCGTCCCTGACGACTCGCCGGTCCTGCCCATGCTCGGCTACCGGCCCACCGCGCTCTTCAGCGACGGCGACGTACACGCCCGTTACCGCGACGCCATCAACGACAGCCTCGCCCTGATCGAGCCCCACGTCCTGCGGGCCGAGGTCGCCCGGGTCGCTCAGATGCTCATCGGTGAATTCGCCGCCACCGGCAGCGGCGACCTGATCGCTCAGTACGCCCGACGACTCCCGGTGCATGTCTTCGTCACCTGGTTCGGCGTACCGCCGGGCGACAGCGAACGCATCGTCAACGGCATCGCCGGCATGTTCAACTCCGCCGAGGACGCCGCCACCGCGTACGCCGACCTCGTCGAGGTCGTCACCGATCTGGTCGCCGACCGGCGCGCCCGGCCGCGCCGCGATCTCACCTCGTACCTCCTCGCCCATCCGGCCAGTCTCGACAACGACGAGACTGTGCGTCAGATCACTCTGATCATGAGCGCGGGCCACGATCCGACGACCAATCTGATCGGCAACGCTCTGCTGCACATGCTCACCGACACGCGCTACGCCGGCTCGCTGCACGGCGGCGCGATGACGGCACACGAGGCGATCAACGAGGTCCTCTGGCAGGACCCGCCGCTGGCCAATTTCGCGGCCCACTACCCGCGCCACGACACGGAGTTCCACGGCGTCCGACTGCGCGCCGGACAGCTGCTCCTCGTCTCCTACGCCGCCGCCAACACCCAGTCCGTGCCCGACCTTTCGGACCCCGGGGTCCGCTCCGGAGTCAGTGCCCATCTGGCCTGGTCGGCCGGTCCGCACCGGTGCCCGGCCAAGCAGCCGGCGCTGCTCATCGCCATGACCGCGATCGAGCAGCTCACCAGTCAGCTGTGCGACGCAGAACTGGACGTTCCGGTCAACGGACTGAAGTGGCGGCCGGGACCGTTCCACCGTGCTCTGGTGCGGCTTCCGGTACGTTTCACGCCCGTCGACATGACTGCGGAAACGGACCGGCAGGACGCGGCCGAGGGTGCTTCGGACGGGCCGTCAGCGGTGTCGATCAGCCCGTGAACCGTGTCGGTGGTACGCCGAACGGGTGAGGGGCGAGAGAATTGCCCGATGAACAGCGAGCGCAGCGGGCGCAACGCCGACCGAAGCACAGACGGGGTGGTCCGGTGAGCAGGTACGACAGGTACGACGTCACGGACGAGCAGTGGGAGGGGCTTGCCCAGGTCGTACCTCTGCGCGGCCGCGACGCGTGGCCGTCCAGGGTCGATCACCGTACGGTCCCCGACGAGAGCGCGGCAGCCGAACAACGGCGCCTCGTCGTGCTGCGGGTGCAGGTCTTCGCGGACGCGCGGGAGGTGGCGGAGTACCTGGTCGCACAGATCCCGGTGCTGCTCGATCTGACCAGCGCGGAGACGGATGTGGCCAAGCGCATCCTGGACTTCACCAGCGGGGTGGTCTTCGGTCTGGGCAGCGGAATGCACCGGGTCGACCGGAATGTCTTCCTGCTGTCGCCGCTCGGCATGGAGGTCGAGGGGGTTACGGCGGCGGGCGTACCCGGGTCGTAGGAAGGCTGCCGGGCGGGTGTTGGCAGGGTGACGAAAGCGGCCGGGTAGAGGCGGTCGTCGATCCCGGTGACGTACAGACCGCGGTGGGCGACGAAGCCGCTGTCCGCCGCGTCGTCGGCGCAGGGGGTCCAAAGCTGTTCGACGGGGTGCATGGTGCCGTCGTCGCCCTCGCTGGTCTCGATCTCGCACAGGGCCGTGGCGGTCACGCGCTCACCCCCGCGACGACGTCGGCCCGGAGCGCGGCGACGTCGGCCTCGTACGGGTCGATGCAGCTCTCGGGATCGCTGACGTCGAACGGTGCGCCCTTCGCGGTGACCGTGAAGCCGGGGACGACGGTGGCCGCCTTGCCCTCCAGCTCGGTGTTGAGGCGGTCGGCGTCGCGGGAGGCGAGCCAGGTCCGGGTGTACGGACCGAGGCGGAGCAGGGTATAGCCGGTGCCGTCGCTGCGTCGGGCTTCGACGTGGACGCCGTAGGCGGCCGGGGCCATGCCGACGTCGTCGGGGAGGTCCAGACCCGCCGCGGCGTGGGTGAGCATCGCGTAGGCCGGCTGCCAGGCACCGAGGTCCGTAGCCGTCTCGCACCGCAGCCAGCCCATGCTGGAGTAGCGGAAGGCGTAGGCCGCGGCGTGCGGAACGTCGGGGTGAACCAGCGCGACGGCGATCTGGTCGGGTCCGTGGTCGTCACCCGGGCGCGTGTGCGCGCGCTCAACGAACGGGCCGACGCGGACGGCGACGACGCTACATCCGCGCGCCCGACCTGAACACTGTCGCAGGCCGCATCAACCGCCTTGGCGGTGGCGCGGCACGTCTCCTCCAACACCCCTCCTCATCCGGCGGGACCTCATGCCCCGGCCTGACACACCGCCGGGGCGATGCTCTGCAGTCAGTCGGTTCCATCAGGGGGCCTGCCGTGTCAGTGGTGGCTGCGACTATCCGTTCATGACAGTGAGACCTGTGAGTGAATCGTGGCAGCGGATCGAGATGTGGCTGGCTGTGCATGCGCCGCGGACGTTCGCGTCGCTGAGTCAGCCTGCCTGTGCGGACGCGATCAGCGCCGCGGCTGATGAGTTGGGGATGCGGTTTCCCGCAGATCTGGTCGAGTCTCTTCTGCGTCACGACGGTGTCGCTCGAGGCGACGGCGGCTTCGCGTTCCCCGGTGGGGAGGTGCTGATGTCCTTGGAGGGTCTGCTGGAACGGGGGCGAATGTACGAGCAGTTGTGGGGCAGGGACCACGAGATTATTGAGAGCGGATACTGGAACCCGGAGTTTTTGATGTTCGCGGAGCGGAACGTCACTCCGGACGGGCTGGCCCTCGACTGCCGCAGCGGTGCCACGTTCGGAGCGGTAGGTTGGCATTTCAAGGGAGAAGGGACCAGCTTCGGGCAGTGGGCCTCCCTTGCGGCGTTCCTGCATGAGCTGGCGGACTGCCTCGAGCACGGGCATGCCATGGGGTGGCCGCGGAAATGCGTGCCGGTCGCCTGGCAGGGGGCTCTGCTGTGGGAGGAGGCTCCCGAGCCGCCATCCGCCCTCCGGTCTGTCTTCGAGCTCGCGGCAGCGGCTTCTGCACCCGCCGTTCCCGAACCTGAATACGGTCACGTGCCGCCGATTGTGGAGGAGGGGTGGGCCGGTGGATACCACGCGTTCTGTCTCACTTTCGTACACGGCGTGGACGAGGCAGAGCTCTTGCGTCGTTTCGGCGCCCTGCATGACACGTGGCGCCTTCGTTCACGCGCGGAGGCCCGCGACGATGCTGCCCGGTGGACCAGTGGTTACCTCCCGGTGGTCCGGGCCGGCAGCTGTGGGCAGTGGGCGTTTGGAATCGAGGAAGGGGCGGGGGAAGGCGCTCGCGGCGAGGTTCTGCGTCGCTTGTCCCAAGGCAGTCAGGCCGTGTCCGTGGCCTTCTCGGGCTTCACCAGGCTGTCCCTCTACGAAGATGGGCAACTGGTGACGGTTTACGCAGCGTCGCCGGATCAGCGCTGTCGTACCCGGAGCCCGGCGCGACCGTGACGCCATCGCCCACGAGGTCAACCACCGTCCACGCAAGACCCACGGCTACCGCACCCCGGCGGAGGTCTACGCTCACCTCCTGAACAGCGGCGATGCGCAGACCGCTTGAGCTCGCCACCGTCTGCCGACACTCGCTCCCGTGATACGGGCCCGGCAGGCATGGAAGGCCACCGGTCAGGACCACACCGCGAGGGCGGGAGTCGGGTCAGCAGTCGCCCGGTGCCGCGCAGCGCGCCCACCGGGCTCACCCGGGTGGCGAGGCATGTGACCAGTCCGGCCGGCACGGCGAGCAGCAGCAGCGATGACAGCACCAGCAGCACTGGCAGCACCGGGACGTACAGCCGCCGTCGGCGGCCGCTGGGACGGCGATAGCGCATCGTCACCAGCTGCGGGATCACCGGGGCCCCTCCAGCTCGGCCAGCGCCTCCTGGGCACTGATCTCCCCCGCCGCAGGCGGTCAACGACGTCGGCGGCGCCGATGGGTGCAGGGTCGGTGTCGACGAAGTCGAGGTGCTCGGCGATCCGTTTCAGCCGGGACTTGATCGTCGGGTAGCTCACCCCGAAGGTCCGCTCCATCTCCTTGATCGAACCGTGCGACCGTACGAAGGCGGCAACGAACACCTGGTCGTCGATGCTGAGCTGAGCCAGCTGCGGCGGCTCGAACTGCCCCTCGATCGCGATCCCGCTGCCGGCGAGACGGACCCGCTCGACCACCCTCCACCCCCACCGACCGTCTCGTCTTCCATATGCTCGGCGCCATCCCAACTTCAACACGCTGAACTTGACAGAGAAAGGGTGCGCCGGTCCACGTCGTTCGATCGTGGGAATGCCGTCCGGGGCGGGGTCGCCGCGGCAGGCGTAGCCCGATCGTAGGAAGGTCGTTCAGGCGGAACGGTTCGCCGCTTTGCGCTCTGCGTACGGTCCGTCCATGAGTGCACTCCGCCCGGGGACCACCCCGCCACCGTCCGCCCGTACATCCGTGCTTGGTGAAGCTCCTGCCGCTACCGGCACGTCCGCGTTCGGTGATGGCCCCGCCGCTACGGATGCGTCGGCCCGTCCGGAAGCCGTGTGGCGTTGCGGCGGTCCTGTCCGCTCCGCCGGACCTGTCGTCACCGAACTGCGGTTGTCCGCCTTCGCCTCGCATCGGGGTGCCAACTTCCCCATCGGCCCGGTCACGCTCTTCGCCGGACCCGGCGGCAGCGGCAAGTCGAGTGCGTTGCGGGCGTACGAGGCGCTGTCGCGGCTGGGCAGCGGAGACCCGCTCGACGAGGTCTTCCCGGACCCGGCGGGGTGCGTACCGGAAAGCGCCGCGGCCGATGCGCAGGGCCGCCGCGGATTCCGGATCGGCTGCACGACGGACGGTCCGGCAGGACCGGTACGGCTCGACGTGGCCGTCCAGGCGGAGCCCACCCTCCGTATCGTCGGTGAACGGCTCACCGGCGGTGGCGAGACCCTGCTCACCACCGCATTGCGCGACCCGGGGCGCTCGACGGTCCAGGCGGCCTGGCACACAGCGGGTGCGGTCCCGGTGACGCGTGCGCCGCTGCCGGACGACCGCCTCGGAACGGCCCTGCTGCCGCTGCGGGTGGCGGGCAGGACCGAGGGGCAGTTACAGGTCCTGGCCGCCGCCGAACAGATGGTCGTGGCCCTGCGGTCGGTCTTCGCCTGTGAACCGCAGCCGCCGCGGATGCGTGCGCCCGTACCGGCGGGCGACGGCCGGCTGCGCCGCGGCTGCGACAACCTCGCGGCGGTGCTGGAGCGCACGCACACGCAGTGCGCCCAACGCCACTCCCGGCTGGTCGCGGCGACTCACGCAGGATGCGCGGGGCCGGTGACCGCACTCGGTGTCGAGCGGCTCGCGGACGGGTTGCTGCGCGCGACCGTCGGGCGCGACGGGGGGCGTGCGACGCCGGTCGGCCGGCTCGGCGACGGTGAGCTGAGGTATCTCGCGCTTGCTCTGGTACTGCTCACCGGCCCCGGGGTGCTGGCGGTGGACGCCGCGGGCGAGGTGCCGTCGGCCATGCAGACCCTCACCGTGCTGGCCGACGGAATCGACCGGGACCTGGACGGACGGCAGTTGCGCGGACTGCTGGATCTGGCGGTGTCGACCGGGGCGGCCGGGCACCTCAGGCTGGTGGGGACGGTCACGGAGTCGGGTGCGGTGCGAGCCCGGGAGACGGCCGGGGTGACGGTGGTAGACCTGAAGCCGTGACAGAACTTGATGTACGCGCCCTGCAGCAACGGCTCGCCGCGTTCGCGGCTGCACGGGACTGGGAGCAGTACCACAACCCGAAGAACCTGGCGGCGGCGCTGAGCGTCGAGGCGTCCGAACTGGTCGAAATCTTCCAGTGGTTGACGCCGGAGCAGTCAGCGCGGGTGATGGAGACACCCGAGACGGCGCACCGGGTGGCGGACGAGGTCGCGGATGTTCTCGCTTATCTGCTGCAGTTCTGCGAGGTGTTGGGGATCGACGCACTGACGGCGCTGGCGGAGAAGATCGACCGGAATGAGGCCCGATTCCCGGTGCGGGAGCGCCCGGACACCCTTGATTCGCCAGATCGTCACTCTTCGGAGTGATCCACCTATTCACAGTCGACTTCCTGTCCACAGATTTCCGAATTCCCCTGGCTTTTCGGTAGGGACGCCCTCACTGTGGGTAATGGATGAGTTGAGCGGCTTTTCGTACGGACTGGGGTAACGCATGGAAGCGGAGCGGCTTGTGGGAGTCAGTCGGCGTGCTCTGGCACAGAGCCGCTGCACACCGGACATCATCGCCGAGGCATGGCAGGCCCAGGCGCTCGCTCAGGCGATCGGCAGCCGGTTGGCGGCGGACGGGCCCAAGGAGCTACGGGGAGAGGCACGCGGGCTCAGCGAGATCGGCGGAAGGAGTGGCGGGGCGCTGGACCACCCGGCGGCGCGGGCCGGAGTGGCGCGGGCCGCGCAGCTCTCCGGGCTCGCCGAACCGCGGGCGACGCTGACGGGGCTGGGCACACTGCTCGGAGAGGTGGGGATAGCCCTGGTCGGGGTGGCCTGCGAGACCGACGAGCAGGGGCTCTACTGGCAGTGCATGGAGGCGATCGACGCGGCCGACGAGTCCATGGACCGGGTGCACGGAATGCTCCGGCGCCTCGATGAGCAGGACCGGGAGCGGCAGCAGGATCTGGAGCGAGGCCGGGAGCGGGACGGCCCCTACGGTGCGATCCGCGGACCGGCGGGCTCGGCGGCGGGTCAGCCGTGACCGCGCAGGATTCAGGGAGTGACGAGGGACGGGACGGCCGTGACCGTAGAGGGCTTCGGCAGGGGCGGCGCGTGGGAGAGAGAAGGAGGGGAACGACCGGCATCCGGAGGTGCAGGATGGATGCATGGATCTTCGAATCTTCACCGAGCCCCAGCAAGGGGCCGACTACGACACCCTGCTCACCGTCGCCAAGGCGGCCGAAGACCTCGGCTTCGACGCCTTCTACCGCTCCGACCACTACCTCCGCATGGGCCCGGGGGACGGGCTGCCCGGCCCGACCGACGCGTGGATCACCCTGGCCGGGCTGGCGCGCGAGACCAAGCGGATCCGGCTCGGCACGCTGATGACCGCAGGGACCTTCCGGCTCCCCGGCGTGCTCGCCATCCAGGTCGCGCAGGTCGACCAGATGTCCGGCGGGCGCGTGGAGCTCGGCCTCGGCGCAGGCTGGTTCGAGGAGGAGCACAAGGCCTACGGCATTCCGTTCCCCAAGGAGAAGTTCGGCAGGCTGGAGGAGCAGCTGGAGATCGTCACCGGACTCTGGGCGACCGAGATCGGCAAGACGTTCAGCTTCGACGGCACGTACTACCAGCTGACCGATTCGCCCGCGCTGCCCAAGCCGGCGCAGGCCAAGGTGCCGGTCCTGATCGGCGGTCACGGTGCGACGCGCACACCGCGGCTGGCCGCCCAGTACGCGGACGAGTTCAATATTCCCTTCGCGTCGCTGGAGGACAGCGAGAAGCAGTTCGGCCGGGTCAGGGAGGCGGCGAAGGCGGCCGGCCGCGGACCGGACGACCTGGTGTACTCCAACGCCCTGGTGGTCTGCGTCGGCAAGAACGACGCAGAGGTGGCGCGGCGCGCCTCCGTCATCGGCCGTGAGGTGGCGGAGCTGAAGGCGAACGGGCTCGCGGGCTCACCCGCCGAGGTGGTCGACAAGATCGGCAGGTACGGCGCGATCGGGTCGTCCCGGATCTACCTCCAGGTCCTGGATCTGGACGACCTGGAGCACCTGGAGCTGATCTCCTCCCAGGTCCAGTCCCAGTTCACCTGAGCCGGGAACCATCCCGGCTCACCCGAGTCAGGGGTCGGTCGCCGTTCACCCGAGCCAGGTCCGGGCCCGGCTCACTAGGGAGTCACCCGTGCAACCCGTCCGTTCAGTCAGCGGTCCGCCCGTCCGTGCGCTTGATCGTGCCCTCTTGGAGGGGACGGTCCTGCTCGACGGTGGTCTCTCCAACCAGTTGGAGGCGCAGGGCTGCGATCTGTCCGACGCTCTGTGGTCGGCCCGGCTGCTGGCCGACGGGCCGGGGCAGATCGAGGCCGCACACACTGCCTATGTGCGGGCGGGTGCGCAGGTGCTCATCACGGCCAGTTACCAGGCGACCTTCGAGGGATTCGAGGGCCGGGGAATCGGACGGGCCCAGGCGGCGGAGCTGTTCGCCCGAAGTGTGCGGCTGGCGCGGCGGGCCGCGGGTGCGGTGGAGCGGGAGATCTGGGTCGCCGCCTCGGTCGGCCCGTACGGGGCGATGCTGGCGGACGGCAGCGAGTACCGGGGCCGCTACGGGCTCTCCGTCCGGGAGCTGGAGCGGTTTCACCGGCCGAGGGTGGAGGCGCTGGCCGCCGCAGGGCCCGATGTGCTGGCGCTGGAGACGGTGCCGGACATCGACGAGGCCGAGGCGTTGCTGCGGGCGGTCGAGGGGTGCGGGCTGCCCGTCTGGCTCTCGTACAGCGTGGCGGGGGACCGGACCAGGGCGGGGCAGTCGCTGGAGACGGCCTTTGCCCTCGCCTCAGGGCATGACCGTGTGCTGGCCGTCGGGGTGAACTGCTGTGATCCGGCGGACGCGGACCGGGCGGTGCGGGTGGCGGCGGAGGTGGCCGGGAAACCGGTCGTGGTCTATCCGAACAGCGGTGAGCGGTGGGATGCCGTCGGCCGGGAGTGGGCCGGCGCTTCCACCTTCGATCCGGGGAGAGTACGGGCTTGGGAGGATGCCGGCGCCCGGCTGGTGGGCGGCTGCTGCCGGGTCGGCCCGGAGACCGTCGCGGAGCTGGCCGGCCTGCTCGGCGCAGCGACGGCAGGTGAAGGGAAAGGAGGGTCAACAGTGCCGTAGACACATGAAAATACCTGGTGGGGGGCGAGTGAAGCGGACCATACTCGGACGTGTGTTCCTGACAATCAGTACGACCGGCAACCCGGAACGTCCCGCGACCGATCTCGGCTTTCTGCTGCACAAGCATCCCGAGAAGGCGCAGACGTTCTCGACCTCCCATGGCACCGCGCATGTCTTCTATCCCGAGGCATCCGCCGAGCGCTGCACAGCGGCGCTCCTGCTGGAGGTGGATTCCGTGGCGCTGGTGAGGCGTGGCAAGGGCAAGGGCAGGGGCGGCGCCCCCGATGCGGCGCTCGCGCAGTACGTCAACGACCGTCCGTATGCGGCGTCCTCGCTGCTCTCCGTCGCGATGAGCACGGTCTTCAAGACCGCGCTGAACGGTGTGTGCCGCGCGCTGCCCGAACGTGCACAGGCGCCGCTTCCGCTGAGGATCGACGTGCCCGCATTGCCGGCGCGCGGCGGCGCGGAACTGGTGCGCAAGCTCTTCGGGCCGCTCGGCTGGAAGAGCGTGGACGCCGTGGCCGTACCTCTGGACGAGCAGTTCCCGGAGTGGGGGGACTCGAGGTACGTACGGCTGGTGCTGGAAGGCGAGTTGCGGCTGGCGGACGCGCTGCGGCAGCTGTACATCCTGCTGCCGGTGCTCGACGACGCCAAGCACTACTGGGTCGCACCGGACGAGGTGGACAAGCTGTTGCGGGCCGGTGAGGGCTGGCTGGCCGGCCACCCCGAGCAGAAACTGATCACCAGCCGCTATCTTTCCCGGCGCTGGGGGCTGACCCGGCAGGCGATGCAGCGGCTCGAACTGGTGCGGCTCGCCGAGTCGGACGACCTGGACGTCGAGAGCATCGACAACGCAGTGGACGAGACGACCGACACCGAGGAGAAGCCGTTGCCGCTCGCCGAGCAGCGGCGCACCGCGATCCTCGACGCGCTGCGCACCGCCGGGGCGAGCCGGATCCTCGACCTGGGCTGCGGTCAGGGCCAGTTGGTGCAGGCACTGCTCAAGGACGTGGGCTTTACGGAGATCGTCGGCGTCGATGTCTCGATGCGCGCCCTCACCATCGCCTCACGACGGCTGAAGCTGGACCGGATGGGGGAGCGGCAGGCCGGACGGGTCACGCTTCAGCAGGGCTCGCTCACCTACACCGACAAGCGGCTCAAGGGGTATGACGCGGCCGTGCTCAGCGAGGTCATCGAGCACCTCGACCTGCCGAGGCTGCCCGCGCTGGAGTACGCCGTGTTCGGTTCGGCCCGACCGCGGACCGTGCTCGTGACGACACCGAACGTCGAGTACAACGTCCGCTGGGAGACTCTTCCGGCCGGGCATGTGCGCCACGGCGACCACCGGTTCGAGTGGACCAGGGCCGAGTTCCGCGACTGGGCCCAGGAGGTGGCACGGCGGCATGGATACGGGGTCGATTTCGTCCCCGTGGGGCCCGACGACCCCGAGGTGGGGCCACCCACACAGATGGCCGTGTTCACGATGACCGCGGCCGATGAGAGCAGGAACGAGAGCAAGAACGAGAACGAGAGCAGGAACGAATCCTGGCACGAGACCGCCAACGAGACCGAGAAGGGGGCGAAAGCCGCATGACCAGTACTTCGCGCACGTTGCCGGTGACCGACCTCTCCCTCGTGGTGCTCATCGGAGCCAGCGGTTCCGGCAAGTCCACCTTCGCCCGTAAGCACTTCAAGCCCACGGAGATCGTCTCCTCGGACTTCTGCCGCGGCCTGGTCGCCGACGACGAGAACGACCAGAGCGCCAGCCGTGACGCCTTCGACGTCCTGCACTACATCGTGGGCAAGCGGCTCGCCGCCGGGCGGCTGACCGTCGTGGACGCCACCAGCGTCCAGTCCGAGAGCCGCAAGCAGCTGGTCCAGCTGGCCAGGAGCCACGACGTGCTGCCCATCGCGGTCGTTCTCGACCTGCCCGAAGAGGTCTGCATCGCGCGCAATGCGGACCGCCCCGACCGCGCCGACATGCCGCGCCACGTCATCCAGCGCCACCGCCGTGAACTGCGCCGCTCGCTGCGCGGCCTGGAGCGCGAGGGCTTCCGCAAGGTGCACATTCTGCGCACCGAAGAGGAGGCGGAGCACGCCGAAGTGGTGCTGGAGCGCCGCTACAACGACCTCCGCCACCTCACTGGACCTTTCGACATCATCGGCGACATCCACGGCTGCAGTTCCGAGCTGGGGGCCCTGCTCGGCAAGCTCGGCTACGTCGACGGCGCGCACCCCGAAGGGCGTACGGCGGTCTTCGTCGGCGACCTCGTGGACCGCGGCCCCGACAGCCCCGGGGTGCTGCGCCGCGTCATGTCCATGGTGTCGGCGGGCAACGCCCTGTGCGTGCCGGGCAACCACGAGAACAAGCTCGGCCGCTACCTCAAGGGCCGCAAGGTCCAGCACACCCATGGACTCGCCGAGACCATCGAGCAGTTGGACCGGGAGGACGAGAAGGACCCCGCCTTCCGCGAGCAGGTGCGGGAGTTCATCGACGGGCTCGTCAGCCACTACGTGCTCGACGAGGGCAAGCTCGTCGTCTGTCACGCCGGACTGCCCGAGAAGTACCACGGGCGCACCTCCGGGCGGGTCCGCTCGCACGCGCTGTACGGGGACACCACCGGCGAGACCGACGAGTTCGGCCTGCCCGTGCGCTACCCGTGGGCGGAGGAGTACCGCGGCCGTGCCGCCGTGGTCTACGGCCACACCCCGGTGCCCAATACCTCCTGGGTCAACAACACCATCTGCCTGGACACCGGTGCGGTCTTCGGCGGGAAGATGACCGCGCTGCGCTGGCCGGAGCGCGAGCTCGTCGACGTACCGGCCGAGAAGGTCTGGTACCAGCCGGCCAAGCCGCTGACCACCGAGGCGCCCGGGGGCAGGGAGGGCAGGCCGCTGGACCTCGCCGATGTGCACGGCCGCCGGATCGTGGAGACCCGGCACATGGGCCGCATCTCGGTCCGCGAGGAGAACGCCGCGGCGGCGCTCGAAGTGATGAGCCGGTTCGCCGTCGACCCGCGGCTGCTCGGCTACCTCCCGCCGACCATGGCGCCCACCGCCACCTCGCACGAGGACGGCTACCTGGAGCACCCGGCCGAGGCCTTCGCTCAGTACCGGGCGGACGGTGTCACCAAGGTCGTGTGCGAGGAGAAGCACATGGGCTCGCGTGCGGTGGCGCTGGTCTGCCGGGACGCGAACACCGCCCGTGAGAGGTTCGGCGCAGGGGGAACCTCCCCCGCTTCCGGCGGTGAAGGAGGTCCGACCGGGGCGCTCTACACCCGCACCGGAAGGCCGTTCCTCGACGACGTCGCACTCACCGAGGTGATCCTCGGCAGGCTGCGCACCGCCGTCACCGCCGCCGGACTCTGGGAGGAGTGGGACACCGACTGGGTGCTGCTCGACGCCGAGCTGATGCCGTGGTCTCTCAAGGCGGCCGGGCTGCTGCGCTCGCAGTACGCCGCGGTCGGTGCCGCATCCGGGGCGGTCCTCCCGGAGGCCAACGCGGCACTCGCGGCAGCGCTGGCCCGTGGGGTGGACGTGGGCGCGCTCGCGGACCGCCAGCAGGGACGGGCCGAGGACGCGACGGCGTTCACCGAGGCGTACCGCCGCTACTGCTGGAGCACCCAGGGCCTGGACGGGGTGCGGCTCGCGCCGTTCCAGATCCTCGCCGTGCAGGGCCGCTCGACGGCCTCCGTACCGCACGACGAGCAGCTGGCCTGGCTCGACCGGTTGGTCGAGCACGATCCGACCGGGCTGCTGCAGGTCACCCGCAGGCTCGTCGTCGACACCGGTGACGAGGCGTCGGTGCGCTCCGGTATCGACTGGTGGCTGGAGATGACCGGCCGCGGCGGCGAAGGCATGGTCGTCAAGCCGCTTGCCGCGCTCGTACGGGACGGCAAGGGCAGACTGGTCCAGCCGGGCGTCAAGGTGCGCGGCCGGGAGTACCTCCGGATCATCTACGGCCCCGAGTACACCCGCCCGGAGAATCTGGAGCGGCTGCGCGGCCGGTTCCTCGGCCACAAGCGGTCGTTGGCGCTCCGGGAGTACGCGCTGGGGCTCGAAGCGCTGGACCGGCTGGCCGACGGGGAGCCGCTGTGGCGGGTCCACGAGGCGGTGTTCGCGGTGCTGGCCCTGGAGTCGGAGCCGGTCGACCCGCGGCTGTAGGCCTTGGCGCCGGCGGGCTTTCCCGGTGAGATCAACGGAAAACCGCTGGCGATTCGTCGGGTGAACGGCGCTCCGCACGGTGAGGATGGATGCATGGGATTCCATGTCGACTCCGAGGCCGGGCGGCTGCGCCGCGTCATCCTGCACCGCCCCGATCTTGAACTGAAGCGGCTCACCCCCAGCAACAAGGACGCACTCCTGTTCGACGACGTGCTCTGGGTGCGCCGCGCCCGCCAGGAGCACGACGGCTTCGCGGACGTGCTGCGCGACCGCGGAGTGGAGGTGCACCTCTTCGGCGATCTGCTCCGCGAGTCGCTGGAGATCCCGGTGGCCAGGCGGCTCGTCCTGGACCGGGTCTTCGAGGAGAAGGAGTACGGCCCGCTCGCCACCGAGCATCTGCGGGCCGCCTTCGAGGAGTTGCCCAGCGCCGAGCTGGCCGAGGCGCTGGTCGGCGGAATGACCAAGCGGGAGTTCCTGGAGCGGCACAGCGAGCCGACCTCCGTCCGCTTCCATGTCATGGACCTGGACGACTTCCTGCTCGGCCCGCTGCCGAATCATCTCTTCACCCGGGACACCTCGGCCTGGATATACGACGGGGTGTCGATCAACGCGATGCGCTGGCCGGCCCGGCAGCGCGAGACCGTCCACTTCGAGGCGATCTACCGCCATCACCCCCTCTTCACCGGCCCCGACGCAGGCGTCTTCCACCACTGGTCGGAGGGGCAGGACGACTACCCCTCCACCATCGAAGGCGGCGACGTACTGGTCATCGGCCACGGCGCCGTACTCATCGGGATGAGCGAGCGCACCACCCCGCAGGCGGTGGAGATGCTGGCCCGTGGACTGTTCGACGCCGGCTCGGCGCACACGATCGTGGCGCTCGACATGCCCAAGCGCCGGGCGTTCATGCACCTCGACACAGTCATGACGATGATCGACGGCGACACCTTCACCAAGTACGCGGGCCTGGGCATGCTCCGCTCGTACACCATCGAGCCCGGTGAAGGGCCGAGGGACCTGAAGGTCACCGACCATCCGCCCGAGCACATGCACGACGCGATCGCGCACGCCCTGGGCCTGGACTCGATCCGGGTCCTCACAGCCACCCAGGATGCGCACGCCGCCCAGCGCGAGCAGTGGGACGACGGCTGCAATGTGCTGGCTGTCGAGCCGGGCGTCGTCGTCGCGTACGAGCGCAACGCCACCACCAACACCTATCTGCGCAAGGAGGGCATCGAGGTCATAGAGATCCGCGGCAGCGAACTCGGCCGGGGCAGGGGCGGCCCCCGCTGCATGAGCTGCCCCGTGGTGCGTGATCCGGTGTAACGGTGCACGACCTGGTGCAGCGGTGCGCGACACGGTGCAAGGAAAGCGACTCTGCACAAAGAGTCTCCGCACGAAGAGTCTCCGCACGAAGAGTCGGCGCACAAGGCAAGAGTCCCCGTATAGCGATGCAATGCTTCGTATAGACTTCCAGGGTCACTGCATGCACGACCTCACCCGACCCAGGAGCAGTCCCATGGCCATAGACCTCGCAGGCCGCCACTTCCTCAAGGAGCTGGACTTCACGGCCGAGGAGTTCCGCGGCCTGATCGATCTCGCGGCCGAGCTCAAGGCCGCCAAGAAGTCGGGGACCGAAGTGCAGCGGCTGCGCGGCAAGAACATCGCGCTCATCTTCGAGAAGACCTCGACCCGTACCCGCTGCGCCTTCGAGGTGGCGGCCGCCGATCAAGGTGCGTCCACGACGTATCTCGATCCCTCCGGCTCGCAGCTGGGGCACAAGGAGTCGGTGAAGGATACGGCCCGTGTCCTCGGTCGGATGTTCGACGGCATCGAATACCGCGGTGACAGCCAGGCGGCCGTCGAGGAGCTGGCTGCGTACGGCGGCGTTCCGGTCTTCAACGGACTCACCGACGACTGGCACCCGACGCAGATGCTCGCCGACGTCCTCACCATGGCCGAGCACAGCGAGAAGCCGCTGGATCGGATCGCCTTCGCCTACCTCGGCGACGCCCGCTTCAACATGGGCAACTCCTACCTGGTCACCGGAGCCCTGCTGGGCATGGACGTGCGGATCGTCGCGCCGAAGTCGTACTGGCCGGCCGAGGAGATCGTCACCGAGGCCCGCAGGCTGGCCGAGGCCAGTGGTGCGACGGTCACTCTCACCGAGGACATCGCCGAGGGCGTCAAGGGCGCGGACTTCGTCGCCACCGATGTCTGGGTCTCCATGGGCGAGCCCAAGGAGGTCTGGGGCGAGCGCATCGAGGCTCTCGCGCCGTACGCCGTGACCATGGACGTCCTGCGCGCCACCGGCAACGCGGACGTGAAGTTCCTGCACTGCCTCCCGGCCTTCCATGACCTCGGCACCAAGGTCGGGCGGGAGATCGAGGCCGCCCATGGGCTGACGGAGCTGGAGGTCACCGACGAGGTCTTCGAGTCCACGCACTCCGTCGTCTTCGACGAGGCCGAGAACCGGATGCACACGATCAAGGCCGTTCTGGTGGCAACCCTGGCGGCCGCAAGCTGACTGCCGCATGATCATGCGCCCGATTGGGTGAACATGCGTGAAGGTGGCTAATATGTTGTCTCTTGGTGGGGTTCGAGCTCGCACGCTCGAACCCCATTTTCGTGTGTGTCACCAGAGCCCGGAGCTCCCCCACAGGGCCCCGGGTGCACATCCCCCCACATGCTCCACCAGAGAAGAGACCGTCCCCGTGAGTCCGCTGCGCCCACCGAGCTCCCTGCGCCCCTCCGGGCCACGCATCAAGAGCCCCCACCAGCTGATCGCCGAGTCCGGCGCCGACCTGGAGGGGCACGGCCTCAAACGCACCATGGGACTCTTCCAGCTGGTGTGCTTCGGTGTCGGCGCCGTCGTCGGCACCGGAATCTTCGTCGGCCTCTCCGACAGCGTCGCCGAGGCGGGCCCCGCGGTCGTGGTGTCGTTCGTGCTCGCCGCGATCACCTGCATCTTCACCGCGTTCTCCTTCGCCGAGCTGGGCAGTGCGATCCCGGTGTCCGGCAGCTCGTACTCCTTCGCCTACGCGACCCTCGGCGAACGCATCGCGTTCCTCGTCGGCTGGTGTCTGCTGCTGGAGTACGGAGTCTCGGTCTCCGCGGTCGCCGTCGGCTGGAGCCAGTACGTCAATGAGCTGCTGAACAGCCTGTTCGGCTGGCAGCTGCCTACGGCCCTCTCGGCGGGGCCCGGCGACGGCGGAGTGATCAATCTGCCCGCGGTCCTGGTGGTCATGATGGCCGCCACCCTGCTGGTGCGCGGCGTCCGGGAGAGTGCGGGGGCCACCACCGCGATGGCGGTCCTCAAGATCGCCATTCTGATCATGTTCTGCGTCATCGCCTTCACGGCCTTCGAGCACGGGAATCTCACGCCGTTCGTCGCCCACGGGGCGGGCGGGGTCACCGCCGGTGCGTCGCTGGCCTTCTTCTCGTACATCGGCTTCGACGCCATCACCACCGCGGGCGAAGAGGCCAAGAACCCGCGGCGGAACATCCCGATCGCGATCATGGTCTGCATCGGCCTGGTCACCCTGCTCTACTGCGCCGTCGCGCTCGCGGCCATCGGCGCCCTCGGCCCGGAGGCCGTCGCCGACAAGCCGGCCGCGCTCTCGATCGTCGTCGACCAGGTCACCGACTCGACCGTCGGCGGCGGAATCATCGCTTTCGGAGCGGTCGTCGCGATCGCGTCCGTCGTGCTCGCGGTGATGTACGGGCAGACCCGCATCCTGATGTCGATGTCCCGCGACGGTCTGATCCCGCGGGTCTTCGAGCGGGTCTCGCCGCGGACGGCGACGCCGGTTGCGAACACCTGGATCGTGGCGGTCGTCTTCGCGATCCCGGCGGCCTTCTCGTCGCTCGACGTGGTGGTGAATCTGACGACCATCGGCACGCTGGGCACCATGGTCGCGGTGAACATCGCGGTGATCGTGCTGCGCCGCCGGAACCCTGAGGTGACGGGTTCGTTCCGGGTGCCGCTCTACCCGGTGAGCCCGCTCCTGGGTGTCGTCTTCTGCCTCTATCTGATGTACGGGACGGGCTGGGCGACCTGGGTGCAGTTCGCTGTCTTCCTGATCGTCGGTGCGGCGGTATACGTCTTCTACGGACGCAGCCGTTCCCGGCTGGCCGCTGCCGACGCGGGTTGATGAGGGCGGCCGGTCGGCTCTGAGATGTCCGGTCAGCTCCGAGGCGTACGGGACGGCAGGGTGAACCACACCGCCTTGCCGTGCTCCGTCGTGCGGTGACCGCAGGACGAGCTGAGCGTACGGATCAGCAGCAGACCCCGGCCGTGTTCCTGCCAGGGGTCCGGCGCACTGCCGGGCTCCGGATGGGAGAGATCGCCCGGCGGGGCCGGGTCGCGGTCGTGCACCTCCACCTGGCAACCGGTCGACAGGAGCTCCACCACCAGCTCGATGGGTTCGTCGCTGCGGGTGTGCTCCACGGCGTTGGCGACCAGTTCGGCGGTGAGGAGCTCGGCGGTATCGGAATCGGCCGGTGCTTCGATGTCCGCCAGTGCTGTACGGATCAGGGCGCGAGCGACCGGTACGGCCACCGTCGAATGCGGCAGGGCAATCCGCCAGGAGGCGGGGAGGGGGACATCGGAGGGCACGGCACGGTTTCCGTTCCGGAGTTCATGAACTTTCTGGAGGTCAAGACTTCTCGGTTGCAACCTTACGAAGTGCAACGACACAGGCAAGGGACCGCCGACCGGCACGAAGGGGACGTTCGGCATTGAGTTCTCACGCTCCGCCTATTGCGTGCTCGTGACGAGAGTCACGTACGAGTGATAAGTTCGTTCGCAGGTAGCAGCCCGACGGCTGAAGGGGAGCCCCCTCGATGAGCCCGTTTCCCAGCTCCGCCCCACGTACGGATGACTGGCGCCATCTGCGGCTGACGACGGATGACGGAGTTGCCACCGTCACCCTCGCCCGCCCCGAGAAACTCAACGCTCTCACCTTCGGTGCCTACGCCGACCTGCGCGACCTGCTTGCCGAACTGTCCCGCGAACGCACCGTGCGCGCTCTGGTGCTCGCGGGGGAGGGCCGCGGTTTCTGCTCAGGCGGAGATGTCGACGACATCATCGGCGCGACACTCGCCATGGACACCGCCCAGCTCCTCGATTTCAACCGCATGACCGGACAGGTGGTGCGGGCCCTACGTGAAACCCCCTTCCCCGTCATCGCCGCCGTACACGGCGTGGCCGCAGGTGCCGGCGCGGTTCTTGCGCTGGCCGCCGACTTCCGGATCGCCGATCCGTCCGCCCGCTTCGCCTTCCTCTTCACCAAGGTCGGTCTCTCCGGCGGCGACATGGGCGCCGCCTATCTGCTGCCGCGTGTCGTCGGCCTCGGCCATGCCACCCGGCTGCTGATGCTCGGCGAACCAGTCCGCGCACCCGAAGCGGAACGGATCGGACTGATCAGCGAGCTGACCGAAGAGGGCCAGGCGGATGTGCGCGCGGCAGCGCTCGCCCGCCGCCTCGCCGACGGACCGGCCCTCGCCCTCGCCCAGACCAAGGCGCTGCTCACTGCCGAACTCGACATGCCGCTCGCCGCCGCGGTCGAGATGGACGCCGCGACCCAGGCCCTGCTGATGCACGGTGACGACTACGCCGAATTCCACGCCGCCTTCACCGAGAAGCGGCCACCGAAGTGGCAAGGCCGGTAGCACGATGCCGCCCGACACCAGCGCGACCGGAACCGGGCCGTCCGTCGCGGCGCCCGGCGCGAATCGGACCGGCGTGAAGCGCATCGCGGTCATCGGCGGCGGCCCCGGCGGACTCTATGCCGCGGCCCTGCTTAAGCGGCTCGACCCGGAACGCGACATCACCGTCTGGGAGCGCAACGCCCCCGACGACACGTTCGGCTTCGGCGTCGTCCTCTCCGACGAGACGCTCGGCGGCATCGAGCACGCCGACCCCGTCGTCTACCGGGCACTCCAGGACGAGTTCGTACGGTGGGACGACATCGACATCGTCCACCGCGGCGTGACCCAGACCTCCGGCGGCCACGGCTTCGCGGCGCTGGGCCGGCGCAGACTCCTGGAGATCCTGCACGAACGCTGCGACCGGCTCGGCGTACGGCTCCGTTTCCGCACCGAGGCGCCGCCGGCCGCCGAGCTGGCTTCCGCATACGACCTGGTGATCGCCGCCGACGGCGTGCACAGCCTCACCCGCGCCACGCACGCCGACACCTTCGGCCCCCGCCTCACCACCCACCGCTGCCGCTACATCTGGCTCGCCGCCGACTTCGCCCTCGACGCCTTCCGCTTCGAGATCGCCGAGACCGCGTACGGGGTGATGCAGCTCCACGGCTACCCCTTCTCGGCCGACGCGTCCACCGTCATCGTCGAGATGCGCGAGGAGGTCTGGCGCGCCGCCGGATTCGACACCTGCGACGTGGAGCACTCGACCGTACGCTGCGCCAAGATCTTCACCGAGGCGCTCGGCGGCCGGCCGCTGCGCTCCAACAACTCCTCCTGGCTCACCTTCCGTACCGTCGTCAACGCCCGCTGGTCGCACGGCAACACGGTCCTCATCGGCGACGCCGCCCACACCGCGCACTTCTCCATCGGCTCCGGCACCAAACTCGCCGTCGAGGACGCCCTCGCGCTCGCCGCCTGCATCGAGGAACAGCCCGACCTGCCGGGCGCACTGGCCGCGTACGAGACCGAGCGCCGGCCGGTCGTCGAATCGACCCAGCGGGCCGCCGCGGCGAGCCTGCGCTGGTTCGAGGAGCTCGGCACCTACGTCGATCAGCCGCCCCGCCAGTTCGCTTTCAACCTCCTCAGCCGAAGCCGCCGCGTCACCCACGACAATCTGCGGCTGCGCGACGCCTCCTTCACCGCCGCCGTCGAGGAGGAATTCGGCTGCGCCCCGGGCACTCCGCCGATGTTCACCCCGCTGCGGCTGCGCGGCCTCGAACTCCGCAACCGCGTCGTCGTCTCACCCATGGACATGTACTCGGCCGTCGACGGCGTCCCCGGCGACTTCCACCTCGTCCACCTGGGCGCACGCGCACTCGGCGGCGCCGGGCTCGTCATGACGGAGATGGTGTGCGTCAGCGCCGAAGGCCGCATCACCCCCGGCTGCACCGGCCTCTACACCACCGAACAGGCTGCCGCCTGGACCCGGATCACCGACTTCGTCCATGCGAGCGCACCCGGTACGGCCATCGGCGTCCAGCTCGGCCACTCCGGGCGCAAGGGCTCCACCAAACTGATGTGGGAGGGCATCGATCAGCCCCTCGACCACGGCAACTGGCCGCTCACCGCCGCCTCCCCGATCCCGTACGCCGACGGCGTCAACCAGGTCCCGCACGCCCTGGACCGGGCCGGCCTCGACGCCGTACGCGAACAATTCGCAGCGGCGGCCCGGCGCGCCGACCTCTGCGGCTTCGACCTGCTCGAACTCCACTGCGCCCACGGTTACTTGCTCTCCGGTTTCCTTTCGCCGCTCACCAACCACCGCACCGACCACTACGGCGGATCGCTGCAGGGCCGGCTCCGCTTCCCCCTCGAAGTCTTCGACGCGATGCGCGCCGACTGGCCCGACGACCGGCCCATGACCGTCCGTATCTCCGCCACCGACTGGGCCGAGGGCGGCACGACGGCCGAGGACGCCGTCGAGATCGCCCGCGCCTTCGTCGCCCACGGAGCCGACGCCATCGACGTCTCCACCGGTCAGGTCGTCCCCGACGAGCGCCCCGAGTACGGCCGCTCCTACCAGACCCCGTACGCCGACCGGATCCGTAACACGCTGTGCGTGCCCGTCATCGCGGTCGGCGCGATCTCCTCCTGGGACGACGTGAATTCACTGCTGCTCGCGGGCCGGGCCGACCTGTGTGCCCTGGCCCGTCCCCATCTCTACGACCCGCACTGGACGCTGCACGCGGCGGCCGACCAGGGCTACAGCGGACCGGGCGCGCCTTGGCCGCTCCCGTACCGCGCGGGCAGCCGCACTCCGCCGACAGGCCGCACGGACGCACCGAAGCCGCGGCTCACTCTGGGGTGACGGGCAGGCACGCGTGGCAGAGACAGGCATCGGGGTGCGGGGCCCCGTGATGGCATGCCGCTCCTCCCCGGCGACCCGCTCCAGCAGCGCGGCCGGCTCCTCGGCCCCCTCCCTTGTGGCAGCGCCCGGACCGGCACGCGGGTTCCGGCGGTCCGCTCATCGCTCCACCGCGCTGATCAGCAGCCGGTCCGAGACCACCCGGTAACCGATGCGCTGATACACGCCGTTGCTGGTCGGGTTCGCGAGGTCGGTGAAGAGCAGCACCTCCTGGGTGCCCGCCTCCCGTGCCGCCCGGCTGATCTCCGCCGTCACCGCGGCCGCGTACCCCTGGCTGCGGTACTCGGGAGGTGTGTAGACCGGCGCGATCCGCACCATGCCCGCGATCCGCGGGGAGACGCCCGCCATGGACACCGGGACGCCCTCGACCTCCCAGAGGGTCAGCCTGCCGGACGCCGTCCGTTCGTCCACCTGCCGTTCGGCATGGGTGGCGGGCTGGCCGACCTCCTCGGCGAACGCGCGGTGCCAGCGGACCAGCAGTTCCCGGTCGGCGGTGGTGGCGGTCCTGGGCCGGCCCGAGGGGGCGGGGGAGGGCGGGATCAGCGTCCCCAGTCGGTAGAGCCGCTGCTCCTGGTCGACCCGGTGGCCGAACCAGTTGGCGGCCAGCGCCTCGGCGATGGCCCGGTCCGCGTTGACCGCGGTCAGGGGGAGCGAGGCGGCCAGCGGAGCGACCGCCTCCGGGGCGACGGCTGTCAGTACCGGCGGATACGGCGGGGTCTGCACCAGCGTCCCCGCGACCGCGCCGTCCGCCCCGCGCCACCAGCCCAGCAGCGGAGCGGCGTCCCCGTAGGCGTGCGGGCCGCTGCGGCGCAGGGTCGCGGTCACGGTCAGAACCAGGGTGTTCTCGGCGGGCCGGGCGGCCAGCGAGGCGCCGGTCGCGTCGAGAAAGACGTTGACGTCATCGGTGAAGGTCCAGGTCATGCCTCATCCTGCCGGTGTGCGTGGAGCGAGGCACCCGCATTTCCGGGTCAGTCGTCCCGCAGCCGGAAGCGCTGCAGCTTCCCGGTGGCGGTGCGGGGGAGGGCGGGCAGGAACTCGATGACGCGCGGGCACTTGTGCGGGGCCAGTTCGCTCTTCATGTATGTGCGCAGCTCGTCGGCGTCCAGTTGCGCGCCCTCGCGCAGCACCACGTACGCCACCACGATCTGGCCGCGCAGCTCGTCCGCCCGTCCCACCACCGCCGCCTCGGTCACCGCGGGGTGGTGCAGCAGGGCGTCCTCGACCTCGGGGCCCGCGATGTTGTAGCCGGAGGAAATGATCATGTCGTCGGCGCGGGCGACGTAACGGAAGTAGCCGTCCGGCTCGCGCACATAGGCGTCTCCGGTGAGATTCCAGCCATGCGCCACATAGTCCCGCTGACGCTCGTCGGCGAGATAGCGGCAGCCGACCGGACCGCGGACGGCGAGCAGTCCGGGCTCCCCGTCCGGCACCTGCCTGCCCTCGCGGTCCAGCACCCGGGCCTGCCAGCCGGGCACGGGAACTCCGGTGGTGCCGGGGCGGACCGCGTCGTCGGCGGCGGAGATGAAGATGTGCAGCAGTTCGGTGGCGCCGATGCCGTTGATGATGCGCAGACCCGTCCGCTCGTACCAGGACCGCCAGGTGGCGACCGGGAGGTTCTCGCCGGCCGAGACACAGCGCCGCAGCGCGCTCAGATCGTGTTCGTCGATGTGGTCGAGCATCACGCGGTAGGCGGTCGGCGCGGTGAACAGCACCGAGACACGGTGGGCGGCGAGCGCGGGCAGCAGCTGCGTCGGGCCGGACTGTTCGAGCAGCAGGGCACTGGCACCGGCCCGCAGCGGGAAGACCACCAGACCGCCGAGCCCGAAGGTGAAGCCGAGCGGCGGACTGCCCGCGAACACATCCTCGGACACGGGGCGCAGGACATGGCGCGAGAACGTGTCGGCGATGGCGAGCACATCCCGGTGGAAGTGCATACAGCCCTTGGGGCGCCCGGTGGTTCCCGAGGTGAACGCGATCAGTGCGACATCGTCCGCCGCCGTGTCCACCGGACGGTACGGCCCCGTCCTGGCTTCGGCGAGGTGCAGCAGATCGTCCGGGGCGTCACCTCCGTACACCGTGATCCGCAGCCCCGGCACCTGAGCCTTCACCAGGTCGTCGACCGCCCGGATGTCGCACAGTGCGTGGCTCACCCGGGCGATCGAGCAGATCGTGGCGAGCTCGGCGGACCGCTGCTGGGCCAGCACCGTGACGGCGATCGCGCCCGCCTTCAGCACCGCGAGCCAGCAGGCGGCCAGATGGGGTGTGGTGGGGCCGCGCAGCAGGACGCGGTTGCCGGGTACGACCCCCAGATCGGAGGTGAGGACATGGGCGATCCGGTCCACCCGGTCCCGCAGTTCCCCGTAGCTCCAGACTCCGCCGTCGGGGGTACGGAAGGCGGGGCGTCCGGGGCCGAAGCGGTCGACCGTACGGTCCAGCAGTTCGACCGCGCAGTTGAGGCGGGCCGGATACTGCAGTTCGGGAAGGTCGAAGAGCAGTTCCGGCCACTGGTCCGCGGGTGGCAGGTGCTCCCTGGCGAAGGTGTCGAGGTGCGCTGAGGTCTTCGGGTCCATGACGGATCGCCCCCTTGTCGCCTCTGGAGCGTATCGTTTGGGTGACGGTAGTCAACGGTCCGCTATAAGAAGAGAAGACGAGACGCGACAAGAGAGGCGCCGGTATGACGGCATTCTCGCTCGATCCGGCACAAATCGCCTGGTGTGAAGAGCTAAGAGCCCTTGCCGAGCAGCAACTGCGCCCCCTCGCCGAAAAGGGCGAACCGGGCCACGTCAACCGCCCCCTGATCGCCGCACTCGCTGAGTCCGGCCTCCTCGACCGGCTGCTGAACTCCGGCGCCCTCGACCTCTGCCTGCTCCGCGAGTCCCTGGCCCGCGGCTGCACGGAGGCCGAAACCGCACTGGCCCTCCAGGGCCTCGGCACCCACCCCGTGGTCCAGGCAGGCACCCCGGCCCACCGCGAGCGCTGGCTCCCCGAGGTGCGCGCCGGCCGCGCCGTCGCCGCCTTCGCGCTCAGCGAACCGGGCGCGGGCTCCGACGCGGCCGCCCTGGCCCTGAACGCCGAACACGCCCCCGACGGCTGGCGGCTGACCGGTGAGAAGTGCTGGATCTCCAACGCACCCGAGGCCGACTTCTACACCGTCTTCGCCCGTACGACCCAGGGCGCCGGATCGCGTGGCGTCACCGCGTTCCTGGTCCCCGCCGACCGGCCCGGACTGACCGGCACCGCACTCGACATGCTTTCGCCGCACCCCATCGGGGCCCTGGTCTTCGACGGCGTCCCGGTCACCCCCGACGATGTGCTCGGCGAACCGGACCGCGGCTTCCGGGTCGCCATGAACACCCTCAACCTCTTCCGTCCCAGCGTCGGCGCCTTCGCCGTCGGCATGGCCCGTGCCGCCCTCGATGCCACGGTGGCGCACACCGCCGAACGCACAGCGTTCGGCGGCCCGCTGAAGGACCTTCAGGCCGTCTCCCACCAGGTCGCCGAGATGGCCACCCGTACCGAGGCCGCCCGGCTCCTGGTGTACGCGGCCGCCGCCGCGTACGACGCGGGGGAGGCCGGAGTACCGCGCCGCGCGGCCATGGCGAAGCTGTACGCCACCGAGACCGCGCAGTACGTCGTCGACAGGGCCGTCCAACTGCACGGCGCCCGCGCCCTGCGCCGCGGCCACCTCCTCGAACACCTCTACCGGGAGGTCCGCGCCCCACGGATCTACGAGGGCGCCAGCGAGGTCCAGCGCACGATCATCGCCAAGGAGCTGTACGCGAACCGGGAGGCGTCCGCATGAGTCCGGTCCACCGGATCAACCCCGCCGAACTCTCGCCGCCCGCGGGTTTCTCGCACGCCGTCACGGCCACCGGCGGCCAACTGGTCTTCCTGGCCGGGCAGACCGCCCTCGACCAGGACGGCAAGGTCATCGGCGCCGCCCTGCCCGAGCAGTTCGCGACGGCGCTCACCAATCTGCTGACCGCCCTGCGCGCGGCGGGCGGCGCCCCGGCGGACCTGGCCCGGGTCACCGTGTACGCCACCGACGTGGCCGACTACCGGGCCCATGCCGGGGAGATCGGCCGGATCTGGCGGCAATTGGCGGGCCGCGACTATCCGGCGATGGCGGTCATCGGAGTGGCGAGACTCTGGGACGAGCAGGCGCTCGTCGAGATCGACGGGGTGGCGGTGCTGCCGTGAACGCGCCGGACGGGCCGGGCATGCCGAGCCCGTCCGGCAATGCGCGGATCCGCGCGGATCAGTAGGGCTTCACCAGCACATGCGCCGCGCCCGGAATGCCGACCTTCAGCAGCTCGTCCTCCTCGGGCGTGGTCCAGGTGCCCGTCTCCTGCTTGAGCACCGCACGCGACATGGCCTGCACCCACATGGCGCGCGGACGGCGGCGCGCCTCCCACGCTTCGAGGGCCGCGGCCACACCGGCCTCGGCGTCCAGGGACTCGGCGAGCACCAGCGCGTCCTCGACGGCCATCGCCGCACCCTGCGCGATGTGCGGGGTGGAGGCGTGCGCGGCGTCACCGGCCAGCACCACCCGGCCGACGTGCCACGGCTCCTCGACCGTCACCTGGGAGATCCGCGAGTACACCACCGCGGCCGGGTCGGTGACGGTGGCGAGCGCCTCGGCGACCGGTCCGGAGAACATCGCCAGCCGCTCCGTGAGCTGCCCGTGGGCCCGCTCCGGGTCCGGACGGAAGTCCTCGGACTCCGCGAACACCGCACCCAGGTACATCAGTTCATCGGTGATCGGGGTGAGCAGCGCCTTGGCCTCCTTGCCCGCGGTGCCCATCACCACACCCCGCACCTGAGGCTGCCGGGGCACTGTCACACGCCAGTTGGCGAAGCCGGTGTACTCGGGGGCGTAACGGTCCCCGTACAGCCGGGTGCGCAGCGGCGAACCGATGCCGTCGAAGCCGACCACCAGGTCCCAGCGGCCGGTGGAGCCGTCGGAGAGGGCGATGTCCACGCCGGAGCCGTCGTCGGTCAGCTCGGTGATGGTGGTGCCGAAGCGGATCGTGGCCCCGGCGGCGACGGCGGCGGCGTTCAGGACCTGGGCCAGGGCGGGGCGCGGGATGCCGTTGTTGGAGGGGGCGTCGCCCATCCGCGGCTGCGGGATCTCCGCGAGCGTGTTGCCCGCCGGGTCGGCGATGGTCAGGATCTCCCACTCGAAGCCCGCCTTGAGGCAGTCGTCGAGAACCCCGATCTCCCGCATCACATGGAGGGCGTTGGACGGCTGGATGATGCCGACGCCGAGTGCGTCCAGCTCGTCGCGGAGCTCGGCGACCTCGACGGTGTGGCCGCGCCGGGCCAGCGCGGTGGCGAGGGTGAGCCCGCCGATGCCGCCGCCGTGAATCAGGACGCGCAGGGGTAATGCCATCTCAGATCTCTCCAGAGTGGGAAAAGTAGGACCGACCGGAAAATGGGGGGTGGGAGAAGGAGCGGGGCTGGGTGCGTGCAGTTGTAACGCGGAGCGTTGTCGACCGACGACAACGCCGCGCAGATGTGCGTGCCCAGCCCCGCGACGCCGCCCGCTATTTGCCGGTCGGTCCGAGAGGGAACCGAACGGTCAGCCGGCCGCGACGGGCAGGCTCATCAGGTGGTCCACCAGGGCCAGCAGCACGTCCCGGCCGAACGGCCGCTCACGGACATCGCCGATCAGCAGCGGAACATGCGGATCGAGGTCGAGAGCTGTCCTGATCTCGTCCGGCGTACGGGTGTTGTGGCCGTGGAAGCAGTTGATCGCGACCACGAACGGGATGTCCCGGCTCTCGAAGAAGTCGATCGAGGCGAAACTCGTCTCCAGCCTGCGGGTGTCGGCGATCACGACACCGCCGAGCGCCCCGTTGACCAGGTCGTTCCACATGAACCAGAAGCGTTCCTGGCCGGGGGTGCCGAAGAGGTAGACCACCAGCTCCGGACTGACCGTGATCCGCCCGAAGTCCAGGGCCACGGTGGTGGTGTCCTTGTCGCCGACACCGGCCAGGTCGTCGACACCGATGCTGGCCTTGGTCAGGTACTCCTCGGTGCGCAGCGGGGCGACCTCGCTGACCGCGCCCACCATGGTGGTCTTGCCGACGCCGAAACCTCCGGCGATGAGGATCTTGACGGCGGCGGAAGCCGCCTGACTGCTTGTCATCTTGGTTCAGAGTCTCCGGAGTCCGTCACGAACGGTGGCCAGCAGGCCCATGTCGACCCCGCCGGCCACCCGCGCCACCGAGAGCGGGGCACGGGCCAGCAGCAGGCCCGGGGCGACGAGGTCGGCCAGCAGGATCTTGGTCACCGACACCGGGAGGCCGAGGTCGCACGAGACCTCGGCGACCGCGGACGGGCGGCGGCAGCGCTCCAGGATCAGCCGGTGCTCAGGCTGGAGCTTCCCCGGCAGGATCGGCGCACCGTGCTCGTCCCGTGGGTCCTGCGCGGTCGTGAGCACGGTGATGAGGGTGAAGTCGTCCCGCTCGGGAGCGGTCCGGCCGCGGGTGATGGTGTACGGGCGCACCATCGTGCCCGCCCCGTCCTCCTCCTCTTCCTCCTCCCAGTACGGGGTCACGCGCGCTGCCCGTCTCCGCTGCCGAAGGCGTCGAACTCACCGCGGGCCGGGGTGCCGAGCTTCTGGCCGACCTGCTGCACGAGGTTGTGCATGGCGAGCGACATGATCTCGGCATCCACCTCCTGGGAAGCGATCACGGCCAGGTGGGTGCCCTGGGCGGCCGCGATGATGAAGAGCCAGAGGTCGTTCAGCTCGACGATGACCTGGTGCACGCTGCCGCCGTCGAAGAGCTGGCCGACGCCGCGGGCCAGGCTCTGCTTGCCGGTGCAGATGGCGGCCAGCCGCTCGGCGTCTGCACGCTCGATGGTGCGCGAATGACTCACCACCAGACCGTCGTCGGAGAGCAGGACGGCGTTCCGGGTCTCGGCCACCGAGTCCACCAGGCCGTCGAGCAGCCAGTCGAGATCCTGATGGGTTGCAGTTGTGCGTGTCATGACCGTTCTTCTCTCGTGGGGAGGGGGGTGGCGGGCTGTGTCGGCGGCTCGTCGGTCGCGCGGGCTGCGCGGGACCGACGCTGGAACGCCCCGATCGCGGCGCCGGCCCGTTGCGGGGCTGGTCGCAGCAGCGGGTTCTCGTACCGGCTCGCCGGCTTGGGCTCGGCGGACCGGGCGGCCGGGTCGCCCCGCAGTTCGTCTGCCAGGTTGGCCTGCCGTACCCGGCGCGGCAGCGGGGGTTCCGTGCCGGGCGCGGGGAGGGCGGGCCGGTCGGACCGGTTCTCCGTGCGGACGGCCTCCGGCTCCGGTGGGGCCGAGTGATCGGGTACGGACACCGGCAGCTGCGCGGGGCGGGCGGTGTCCGGTCCGGAGTGCCGGGGCCCGGGGATCGGGAGGCCGGGACGGTCCGCCTCGACGTCGGAGGGGTACGGGGCGGCGTAAGGCTGCTGCGGGGCCGGGTACGGCTCATCGGTCGTCGCGTACGGCGGCTGGTCCACGGGGTACTGGCCGGCGGCCGTCATGTACGGCTGCTCGGGCGGGCCGTACGGGGCCTCGTGCGCGGCGTACGGGCTCGCAGGCGCCCCATAGGGCTCGTCCCACGCCGGAATCGTGTTCTCCGGTGCTGCGTAGGGCTGTTCCTGGCCGTCCGTGAACGCGTCCTCGGACGCCTGGTACCGCTGCTCTTCCTGCTCCGGCGCCGAGTACGGCTGCTCCGGGGCGGAGTAGGGCGCGCCTGCCGTGTTTAGCGCGGTGACTCCGGCCAGTGCCTGACCCTGGATGCGGGTGGGCAGTGCACCGTCGGCCGCGGGGGCGGCGGGGGCGGTAGCAGCGGGAGACGGCACACCGACCGGACCGGTCTGCGGTGCGGAGACGGTGAGCTCGTCGGGGACGAGCACGACCACCCGGGTACCGCCGTACGCCGAGGAGCGGAACTCCACCCGCAGGCCGTGCTGGACCGCGAGCCGTGCGATCACGTAGAGACCGAGACGGATGTCGTCGGAGTGGGCGAGCATGTCCATCCGGGGCGGCCGGACCATCAGCTCGTTGGCAGCGGCCAGCTGATCCTCCTCCATCCCGAGGCCACGGTCCTCGACCTCGATGACCAGACCGCGGCTCACCCTGGCGGCCCTGACCTCCACCGGGTTCGGCGGCCGGGAGAAGCTCAGCGCGTTCTCGATGAGCTCGGCGAGCACATGGGAGAGCGGGCCCACGGCCCGCTCCGACAGCCAGGGGCTGCCGTCGAGATCCAGCACCACACGCCGGTAGTCCTGTACTTCGCCCTGGGCGGAACGCATCACGTCCAGCAGCGGAACCGGCTTGCGCCAGCGCCGGTGCGGGGAACCGCCCGCGAGAATCACCAGGTTCTCCTCGTACCGCCGCAGTCGGGCGGTGAGGTGGTCGAGGTCGAAGAGGCCGTCCAGCACCTCAGGGTCCTCGTGCTTGCGCTCCAGCTCGTCCAGCTTCTTGAGCTGCTGACCGATCAACTGCTGGGTGCGGCGCGCGATGCGCTGGAGCAGCCGCTCGAAGCCGCGGTGCTGATCGGCCTGTTTGACGGCCGCCACCAGCGCACTGGTGCGCGCCAGATTGAGCGCGTCGCCGAGCCGGCTCAGCTCGTCGGTCTTGCTGCCCTTGCTGTCGTGCTCGATGGCGCGGGCCTCGGCCTCGATATCGATGCGCTCCCCCTGGCCGAGGCGCTCGACGACATCGGGCAGGGCCTTCTCCAGCTCCTCGGCCCGCTCCTGCAGGCTGCCGATCCGGCTGCGGAGGTTACGGGTGAGGCGCCAGGTGGTCCAGATGACCGCGATCACGGCGACCAGGCTGACCACCGTGGTCAGCATCATCTTGAACAGCAGCGACATCACATTGCTTTCGCCCTCCTCGATCACGAGAGCGGTGGAGTGCTCCAGCAGCTCCTCGATCTGCGGGCCGACCTCGTCCATCGCGCCGCGCCAGGCCTTCTCCTCGGCGTCGATGGCGACGAACCCGTCCGCGTCGGCATCGGCCGGACGCAGCACCTCGTTCTCCACCCGCGTCTTGGTCTTCCAGGCCGGACTGCGGGTGATCTTCTCCCACATGGCCTTCTCGTCCGGCGGCAGGTAGGGGACGACCTTGGTGGAGTACTGGAGCGACTGGCCGGAAACAGCCTCTCGAACCTGCTTCAGATCCTTGGCGCTCAGCTTCCCCTTCGACCAGCCGCGCGCCAGCAGGGCATCCGAACGGGAGATCATCTCCTTGGTCCAGAACAGGTCGGCCAGCGGCTGTGAGAGCGAGGTGATCTCGCCGTTGTCGACATGGCTGAGCGCCGTGAAGAGCTGGAGGTCGACCGCGATCAGGTCCGTGTAGTAGCCGTACACGACCTGCTGCTGGTCATTGCCGCCCTCGTTGACGAGGGCGCGCTGGGCGGGCAGTTGATTGATCTCCTTGCGGGCCTCGGTGACCGCGTCACGGACCTCGGCGGGGGCGGCGTCGGCCGCCACATCGGAGAGCGACTGGAAACTCTCGATCGCCTTGTCGGTCAGCCTGCGCTGCTTCTGCAGCGCATCGGTGGCGCCCTTGTGCCGGGCGAGCGCCTCGGCGCTGAGCCGACGCTCCTCCTGCAGGTTGTAATACACGATGTTGGAGGGCTGACCCGCCTTCTGGGCCAACTGCCCCTGGGCTGACTGGCGCTGGAAGTCCAGCAGGGTCTGACCGCTGATGTCGGCCCAGAAGGCGGCCAGTGTGACGCCGGGAACGATGGCCAGTACGAGCAGGGCTGTCCGCAGCGACATGGTGGTCGACTCGGTCCGCCGTGAGGCGCGCGTGCGCAGGGCGTGCTCCTTGATGATGGTGCCAGCCTCACGACTGGTCAAATCAGTTGAGAACTTCGACACATTGATATTAGTTGCACAGCAAGAATGGCAAGAAATTGGGCTCACAAGCGCATCACTGATCAACTGCATCTCTGCCACCGAGCCCGGAGGTGACCGGTTTGGACTGGTTCGGCCCGGTTCGAGTAGCGGGCCGGTGATCGCGCGGGACGCTTGAGGCGTCCGTAAGGAGCCACGAACCGGCCGAGGAAGGTCACCGGTGGGTACCGAACCGCCCCCGCGCCCTGCGGCGAGCGCCAGTGAACCCACCGCGCCGAGCGGGGCGCGGCGCGCCGTACGGGTGAAGCGCGGTCGGGGATATATCTGTATTTAGTGCTCTTTGCCCGTAACGCATCGCCCAGGCCCCGGATGCCCGTCCGGGGCGGGCGCGGGACGCCCCCCGGGGCCGTATGACCGCGCTTATCGTCTGCCACTTCGTCCTGGCCGCCTGCGCGCGCCCGCTGGTACGGACGCTGGGCAGGCGCGCCTTCGTCGTCCTCGCACTGCCACCGGCCGCCGCCACCGTATGGGCGGCCACGCAGTGGAACACCGCGGCGTCCGGCTCCGCGGTCACCTGGTCGTGGCGGTGGATGCCGGCGTACGACGTCACCGTCGACCTGCGGTTCGACGCGCTCGCCGAACTGATGGTGCTGCTCGCGGCCGGAATCGGCACGCTCGTCCTGCTGTACTGCTCCTCGTACTTCACCGACGAGACCCCGCAACTGGCCGGCTTCGCCGGGAACCTCCTCGCGTTCGCGGGCGCCATGCTTGCCCTGGTCCTCGCCGACGACCTGATCTCGCTCTATGTGTTCTGGGAACTGACCACCGTCTTCTCGTACCTGCTGATCGGGTACGACAGCGAGCAGAAACACAGCCGCCGCTCCGCGCTCCAGGCGCTCACCGTGACGACGCTCGGCGGCCTCGCGATGTTCGTCGGCTTCCTGATCATCGGTCAGTCGGCGGGCACCTACCGGATCTCCGCCATCCTCGCCGACCCGCCCGGGGCGAGCCTCGCCGTCTCGGTCGCCGTGGTGCTGATCCTGTGCGGGGCTCTGTCGAAGTCGGCGATCTGGCCGTTCAGCCTCTGGCTGCCGAACGCCATGGCCGCGCCCACCCCCGTCAGCGCCTATCTGCACGCCGCCGCGATGGTGAAGGCCGGTGTCTACCTGGTCGCCCGGCTTGCGCCCGGCTTCGCCGACGTACCGGTCTGGCGCCCCGTCGTGATCGTCCTCGGCGCCGCGACCATGCTGCTCGGCGGCTGGCGCGCGCTGCGCCTGAACGACCTCAAGCTCGTCCTCGCCTACGGCACCGTCAGCCAGCTCGGCTTCCTCACCCTGCTCGCCGGGGTCGGCAACCGGGACGCGGCACTGGCCGCCGCTGTCATGATCCTGGGCCACGCGCTGTTCAAGGCCCCGCTGTTCCTCGTCACCGGCATCGTCGACCACGCGGCCGGCACCCGTGATCTGCGCAAGCTCTCCGGTGTGGGCCGGGCGCTGCCGCACGTCTGCACGGTCGCGGTGGTGGCCGCGGCGTCCATGGCCGCACTGCCCCCGCTGCTCGGCTTCGCCGCGAAGGAGGCCGCGTTCGAGGCGCTGCTGCACGGAGACACCGCCGACCGCTGGGCGCTGGGCATCACGGTCGCGGGCTCGGCTCTGACCGTCGCGTACACCGTGCGGTTCGTCTGGGGCGCCTTCGCCCGCAAGCCCGGCGTCGAGGACACTCCGGTCCACCGGGTCGGCTGGGCGTTCCTCGCGCCGCCCGCCCTGCTCGCGGCGGGCGGGCTGGTGCTGGGACCTGGCGTCGGATGGACCGACCGGCTGCTCAGTGCGTACGCGGACACGTTCCCCCCGTCCGCGCATCCGTACCATCTCTCGCTCTGGCACGGATTCGGGACCGCCCTCCTGCTCTCGGCCGTCGCCTTGGTGGGTGGCGTGGCGCTCTTCGCCGTACGCACCACCGTGACCAGGCTCTCCCGGCGGATCGCCTGGCCGACCGCCGACAGCGTCTTCGGGCATCTGCTGCTCGGCCTGGAAAGGCTCTCCCTCCAGCTCACCGGCCTCGTCCAGCGCGGCTCGCTCTCCGTCTACCTCGCCACCACCCTGCTCGTGATGCTGGCCGGCCAGCTCACCGTCCTCGGTGTGGACCGGCCCTGGCACGGGGCGGCCGCCCCGAAGGTCTGGGACGTCCCGCTGCAGGGCGCCATCGCCGTGCTGACCTGCGCGGCCGCACTCCTCTGTCTCACCGTCAGCCGCCGGATGAAGGCCGTGGTCCTGGCGGGGCTGACCGGATACGGCGCGGCGCTGCTCTTCGTCGTCCAGGGCGGTCCGGACCTGGCGCTCACCCAGTTCTGCGTCGAGACCGTGTCGATGATCGTGTTCGTGCTGGTGCTGCGGCGGATGCCGGTGCACTTCCAGGAGTCGGTCAGCACCTGGCGGCGTGCCGTACGCATTCCGGTGGCGCTGGCCGCAGCGGCGACGCTCGGCGTGGTGGTGTGGGTCGCTGCGGCCGCCCGCACGGCCGCCCCGGCGGGCGCGGCCATGGTGGAGGAGACCGCCCACCACGGCCTCAAGGACGTCGTGGCCACCATCCTGGTCGACCTGCGCGCCTGGGACACGATGGGGGAGTCCGCCGTGCTCGCCGCGGCGGCGATCGGGGTGACGAGCCTGATCTATCTGCACCGCCGCACCGAGGGATCGTCACTGCGGGAAGAGTTGCACGGGCGCACCGCGTGGTCGCTGACGGCCCCCGAGATGACGGGACTTCCGCACGGCGACGAAGGGGCACCGGAGCGCAGCTGGCTGGCGGCCGGCTCGACCCTCGCACCCGAGCACCGCTCGATCGTCTTCGAGGTCGTGGCCCGGCTGCTGTTCCACCCGATCCTGGTGCTCTCGGTCTATCTGCTGTTCTGCGCCGAGAACATGCCGGGCGGCGGCTTCGTCGGCGGGCTCGTCGCCGGGCTCGCCCTGATCACCCGCTACCTGGCCGGCGGCCGTTTCGAACTCGCCGAGGCCGCGCCGCTGCAGCCCGGACTCTTCACCGGTCTCGGCCTGTTCATCTCCACCGGCGTCGCCCTGCTCGGCCTCGCCGAGGGAACGGTCCTGCACGCCTGGACCCACCACGGCCGGCTGCCCCTGATCGGCGAATACCACCTGGGCACCCCGGTCCTCTTCGACTTCGGCGTCTATCTGCTGGTCCTGGGCGTGGTGCTGGACATCGTGCGCGCCCTCGGAGCAAAGATCGACCGGCAGATCGAGCGAGCAGCGGTCGAAAAGGCAGCCGCGGCGAGCACCACCACCCGCCGGGGAACAGCACCCGGGACGGGAGGCACGCCCGGATGACGGTCAGCTTCTCGCTCCTGGCCACCGCCGTGGTGCTGTGCGCGGTCGGCGGCATCCTCATGCTCACCCGGCCCCTCACCCGCATCCTGCTCGGCGCGGTGATCGCGGGCAACGGCATCAATCTGCTCGTCCTCGCCGCGAGCGGTTCGGCCGGCCGGGAACCGCTCCTCTACGGCGTCCCGCTGGGACAGGTCACCGACCCCCTGCCGCAGGCCATCGCGCTCACCGCGATCGTCATCACCCTCGCCACCACGGCGTTCCTCCTCGCCATGGCCTACCGCAGCCACCAGCTGACCGGCACGGACGAGGTCCACGACGACCTGGAGGACCGGCGCATCGCGCTGCGCTCCGAGGTACTGGGGGAGCGGGACGAACTGCGTGACCGGTACCGGGCCGCCTCGGACGTCACGGACGAGGAACGCGCCCGGTACCGCGAGGAGCGCCGCCGCCTGAGGGCCAGGCTGCGCGCCGACCGCGCCCTGCAGGCCCGCGGCCGGTACGCCACCGGGGACCTCTGGCACGACGTACTGGGTGCGGACCCCGTGGACTACGCCCAGCAACAGGACCACTCCGCCGACGCCGACCCGGGAGCCACCGGATGAACGCACTCGTCCCCCTGCCGGTGCTGCTGCCGCTCTGCGCCACCGGCCTGAGCCTCGCCTTCGGCACCCGGCTCAAACAGGTCCAACGCCTCGTCAGCGTCGCCGTGCTCAGCGCCGTACTCGGACTCTCCCTCACCCTGATGATCGTCGCCGACACCCGCGGCCCGCTCTCCGTCCACCTCGGCGACTTCGCACCACCACTCGGTATCACCCTGGTCACCGACCGGCTGTCCGGCCTGATGCTGACCGTCTCCTCCGCCATCACGCTCTGCGTGCTGGTCTACTCCCTGGGCCAGGGCATGGCCGACCGGGACGAGGTTACGCCCGTGGCGGTCTTCCACCCCGCGTACCTGATCCTGGTCGCCGGGGTCTCCTGCACCTTCCTCGCCGGTGACCTCGTCAACCTCTACGTCGGCTTCGAGATCATGCTGGTCGCCAGCTTCGTCCTGCTCACCCTCGGCGGCACCGGACCCCGCGTCCGCGCAGGCTCCACCTACGTGATCATCTCGCTCTTCTCGTCGATGCTGTTCCTCACCGCCATCGCCATGACTTACGCGGCGACCGGCACCGCCAACTTCGCCCAGCTGGCCGGACGGCTCGCCGAACTCCCGCTCGGGGTACAGACCCTGATCCAGGCGATGCTGCTCACCGTCTTCGCCATCAAGGCCGCCGTCTTCCCGCTCGCCGCCTGGCTCCCCGACTCGTATCCGACCGCGCCCGCCCCCGTCACCGCGGTCTTCGCCGGTCTGCTCACCAAGGTCGGTGTCTACTGCATGCTGCGTACGGAGACCCTGCTCTTCCCCGGCAACCGGCTGGGCGACCTGCTGATGGCCGCCGCACTCGCCTCGATGGTCGTCGGCATCATCGGAGCCGTCGCCCAGACCGACCTGAAACGGCTGCTCTCCTTCACTCTCATCAGCCACATCGGCTACATGGTCTTCGGTATCGGCCTCGCCACCCGGGACGCGTACGGCGGCGCGATCGTCTACGTCGCCCACCACATCACCGTCCAGACCACGCTCTTCCTGGTGGCAGGGCTGATCGAACGCCGGGGCGGCACCACCGAACTCACCCGGATCGGCGGACTGGCCAAGGCCGCCCCGCTGCTCGCCCTCCTCTTCTTCGTACCCGCCATGAACCTGGCCGGCATCCCGCCGCTGTCCGGATTCATCGGCAAGCTCGGGCTGATGCGGGCCGGTGTCGCCGACGGCAGCGTCTGGGCGTGGATCCTCGTCATCGGGTCGGCCGTGACCAGCCTCCTCACGCTGTACGTGATGGCCAAGGTCTGGAACCTGGCGTTCTGGCGGGCCGCACCCCCTGGGCAGGTCGCGTACGGCACCGTCCTGGAGTCCGACTCCGACGAGGACGACAACGACGCCGACGAGGGCCCCGACCACATCCCGGGCAGCGGCGACGAACCGGTCCGCCCCCGCCATCAGCCCGCCGGGCGCGCGGTCGCCGCCACCCTGCACGGACACGCCGTCACCACCACCACGAAACTGCCGCGGCCGATGACCGCGGCCACCGCCGCAGCCGTCGCCCTCGGACTCGCCTTCACCGTGTTCGCCGGACCGCTGACCTCCTACACCGACCGCGCGGCCGCCGAACTCCTCGCACGCGCCCCCTACGTCGAGGAGGTGCTCGGCCGGTGAAACGCCTGATCAAGCTGGACTTCCGGGACAAGGACCTGCCGCCCTTCAGCTGTGAGTTCGGCGGGCGGGGACGTGTGCTCGACCTCCCGCTGGTCGCCTGGCTCACCCTCATCTGGGTGCTGTTGTGGTCCAGCCTCAACTGGGCCAACGTACTGACCGGCGTGCTCGTCGCGGTCGCCGTCTGCCTGGCCTTCCCGCTGCCCCGGGTCGACCTCGGGCTCCGCCTGCACCCATGGGGCATTCTTATGCTCGCCGGCTATCTGCTCTACGACATGTACACCTCGGGTGTACGGGTCACCCGGCAGATCTTCGTCGGCCATCCGCACCGGGCCGCCGTCATCGCCGTACCGCTGCGCTGCCGCTCCGACCTGATGCTCGCGGCCACCGCCGTCGCCGTGTCGAATGTGCCCGGCGGATCGGTCGTCGAAGTGCGCCGCGCCACGGCCACCGTCTTCCTGCATGTCCTCGACGCGGACAGGCCCGCCGCACTCGACGCGGCGCGGCACTCCGTCTGGCGGCTCGAGGAGCTGACGGTACGGGCCTTCGGTACCCCCGACGAGATCGCCCGCGTCGCCGAACCACCGCCACCGATCAGGCACGACAGGGGCGTCGGCGCATGAGCGTGCCGGAGACCGTCGACCGGGTGCTGCTCACCGCGGCCGTCGTCGTGATCATCATCGCAGGAGCGGGGCTTCTCACCCGGATCTGGCGTGGCCCCTCCATGCTGGACCGGGCCATCTCCCTGGACGTGTGCGCCGCCCTCATCATCGCGGGTCTCGGCGCCAAGTCCGCCTTCGCCCGCACCCCGTTCTACTTCCCGATCATGCTGGTGCTGGCCTTTCTCGGGTTCACGGGGTCGGTCGGCATCGCCCGCTTCATCGCCGCCCGCGACCGGCCGGCGCTGCGGCGAGGTGCGGACGGAACCGAAAGCAGCGACGGACGCGAGGGGGAAGCACGGTGAGTGCCCGGTTCCAGATCCTCGACACGGCCGGTGCGGTGCTGGTCTTCATTGGTGCGGCCATCTGTCTGCTCGGTGTGATCGGGATGCTGCGGCTGCCGGACGTGCTGTCCCGCAGCCACGCCGCCACCAAACCGCAGACGCTCGGTATGCTCCTGGTCCTCGCCGGGGTGGCCCTGCGGCTGCGCAGCGGCATGGATCTCGCCACCCTCGCGCTGATCGGCTTCTTCCAGCTGATGACCGGCCCGGTCGCCGCCCACCTGGTGGCGCGATCCGCGTACCGGACCGGCCAGACCGGCCACAGCGAGCTGCTCTTCGACGAACTGGACGAGCAGCTGACCGAGGAGCGCTGACACTCTCCCGCTGTCAGCAGTCGTGGCTCGGCCGCGCTCCGGCCGAGAGGGGGCGCGGTCGGTACGGGTGACATCGGTGCGGTCCGGCGTCCTGAACGTGAGGCGGGGTGACGGTCAGTGCGTCGGGGTTCGCGCGGCCCGGCGGGTGTACTGGTCCGGGGAGGTGCCCACAGTGGCGGTGAAGTCACGGACGAGATGGGACTGGTCGCTGTAACCGAGTTCGGTGGCCAGTGCGGCCCAGTCGATGGACGCCCGGCGCATGGCCGCCTCCGCGGCTTCGTGGATCCGGCACCGGTTGATGACCCACTTGGGGCTGAGGCCCACATGATCGGCGAACAGCCGTTGCAGCTTGCGCGTGTTCATTCCCAGCCGATCGGCGAGATCGCCGACTCTGGTCAGCGACCTGTCGGCGACGATGAGGCCGACCACGGTGTTCAACGGCCCGGTCGCGGGCAGCGGTTGTGCGTCCAGGGAACGGAGAAGGCTCTCGACGACGGCCGTCGACCCGTTCACGTCGTCGGCCCCGGCCAGTACACGCGCCGTGTCGTCGGCCTCCGCGCCGAACACGGCCGACGCCGCGAACCGCTGCCCGGCGACGGCGGACACCCGGCCACGCAGAAAGGGCCGGAATCCCGCTGGCCGGAATTTGACGCCGAAGACCTGGCCGCGGCGCTCCAGCCGTCGCACGAACTCGTGCGGCGAAATGGCCTCGATCGTGGCGGCACCGGCCTCGAACACCAGATGTACGGCAGCGTGCGGGATCACGCGCTGCTCGTAGGACTCCCCGTCCGGCATGTCCCAGCGAACGACCCAGTAGCAGTCCACCGCCCAGGCCAGGTCGGGTGAGGGCAGGTGCCGGGTCAGCTCGAAGTGCTCGAATCCGGTGCGGGGGTCGACGATGCCGCGGGTGTCCTGATCGGTCTGCCGGGTCACGGAACCATGCTAACGAGGCCGCCGTGTCGTGTTTCTTCAAGACTGCGTCCCCGGCCCCGCCTAGGCTCCGGCCATGAGTGAAGTCGATCTCCTTGCGGGTGTGCTGTCCAAGACCGGCGACGTCATCAAGGGAGTCGGAGCCGAGCAGCTGAGCCTTCCGACGCCGTGCGACGACTACGACGTCGAGGCTCTGATCAACCACATCGTCGGGTGGCTCCTCGTATTCGAGGCCGGCGCCCAGGGCCGGTCCCACGACGCCGACGCGGCAAACCACCGATGCGGTGCCGAGCCCGCCCGCGAGTTCCGCGCCGCCGCAGCCGGTGTCGTCGAGGGCTGGGAGAAGCACGGCTTCGACCGTCAGGTCACCGTCACGGGCGGCGAAATGCCGGGCGGAACGGTGTTCAGCATGACCGTCATGGAGTACCTGACCCATGGATGGGACCTGGCGGTCGCCACCGGGCAGCCGATTCCCTACACCGACCAGGAAGCGGCAGAAACCCTCGCCCGCGCGGAGGCCACCCTGCCGCCGCAGTACCGGGGCGAGAACATGCCCTTCGGTCAGATCGCTCCGGTCGACGCGGACGCGTCGGCCGTGGACCGGCTCGTGGCGTTCCTCGGACGCCGGCCGGTGCCGTCTCCGGCGAGGTAGCCGCTCTCCGGACACGGCCCACGGCCATGCGGCAGCGGAACGGCCCGGCTCGGTCCGGCCGGGAGTACCCTGGAGATACCGAGGACAATTCGTGCATCCGCTTTCAGGCCGGTGCCGCTCTCGGCGATTCACGACACCGGGCCGGTCATGACCGGCCCGGGGCAGGGTTCGCGTCATGACCGCGACCATTCAGTACACGTCCGCGGTCGAAGACCGGACCCCTTCTTCGTTGCCGCTCCGACTCATGCTGGCGCCCGCCGGCACCTCTCCGGCTCTGGTCGACGGTGCATGGTGGCCCCGCTCCCGCGACCTGACGGCGGAACTGCCGTCGCTGACGGCCGTACTGGATCCGTTGTGGGGCCGGATCACCCGGGTCACCGTGAACCCCACGTTCTGGCCGGTCGTCCCGCACAAGGTGCGCGTCGCCGGGCATCTGGTCCATGTCGGCTGGTTCAAGGCCGAACAGGACCCCCATAAGCTCCTGCTGCTCTCCTACACGACCGGCCGCTGGGACCTGCTGGTGATCCCGCCGGAAACCGGTCCGGCCACAGCTGCCCGGCTGATGACCGCAGCCGCCGATCCCTTGCGGGTCCTCACCGCGAGCGGCCTGATGCGGGAGGCGGAGTTCTTCCGGATCGCGGCCGAGACCGACTGGGACTCGACCCGGGAACTGGTCTGGGACTCCGAGGGTGGCCAGGGCGCATCTCCCCGGATGCCGGCCGCCCGACGAGCCGTTCCCGAGGGAACGGCCCCGGGCGGAGGGGCGTGAAGACCTTCGGCACCAAGGGTTGCCGGCTCCAGCAGGTGATCTCCAGACAGGTGGCAACTCATGACTGCCGACGAACGTACCCCGGGGCTTCTCCTGCTCCTGGCGGACACCGGTGATCAACCGGTGCCTGGTAGTGCTGTTCTGCGGATGGAGACGACCTCCAGCCGGGCCGGGTTCTTCGACGGCGCCTGGTGGCCGCGCTCCCGTGACATCAAAAGCCAGCTGCCCGACCTGATCGACGCGCTGACGGCCAGGCTGGGCCCCATCGCGCGGGTCGGCCTCGACGCGAGTGCCTGGGACGAAGCCCCGGGACACCTGGTCATCGGCGACCGCAGGATTCGTATCGACTGGTCCGCAGTCGACGACAGCACAATGATCATCACCCGCGGCCGTCAGGACCACTTCTCGTTCCTGGTGATCCCGCCGTACGCCTCTGCCTCGGCCGCACACACCGCGATGACCATGGCCGTACGGGACGGTAACTGCACATCGGCGGAGCAGATTCTCGACGCCGCCGGCATCGTCGCCGCGTAGCCGGGAGGCAATACATAACAACGACCCCGGCAATACGCACCGGGGCCGCCCTTCCGGGCCGTGCACGTGAGCGTGCACCAACGGGATATTCGCGTCATAAGGCGTCAATGGTGCGGGCTGGTGGACTGAAGCGGCGCGGGCCCGTCATCCCCGCCCCACATGCTGCTCCGTATTTCGCAACACCGCTGCCCCGACCGGTTTCTCCCACGTGCGGGTGGTGCCCGCGACTAGCCTCCGAACATGCTGCGTATCGCCGACACCCGCACCGGTCACCTCGTGGAGATCCCCGCCGCACCCCGCCGCCTGCTGCGCAGCTGCGTCCATCTGCCGGCCGTCGGCACCGGGGCCGGTCCGGTGTACCTGCGTGTGCCGCTGGTCGGCGACGTGCTGGCGCGCGCCGCGGAGCTGAACGGCCTGCAGGTCGTCACGGTTCTCACCACCCCGGACCTGACGCACGATCAGACCCGGGCGCTCGACCGCGTCATGACGGTGTTCGGCATCCATCCACCCCTCGTCGTCGCAGGCCACCATCCGGACGGGGCACTCGGCGGCCCCGCCGACGTGCACGTGGTCGCCCAGGGCGCCGACACGGACGACGCCATGGGCGGGGTCCGGATCGATGTGGGGCAGGTCAGTACGGCGCCGCTGGACGATGGTGTCCCGGACCCCGGCCACCTTCTCTCCCCGGATCGTCCGGACGTACTCGTACCGGAGGTCGCCGATCCACTGGCCGTGCGCCTGCTGTTGCTTGGCCGCCCCTACGGCACACCTGTCACGGTCACCGGTGGAGCGCTGGCCGATGCCCGGCGCACACTGCGGCAGTGGCGTCAGCAGGTGGCCGACTGGGCGCAGGAGCCGTCCAGGCCGATCCCCGCCGACCTGCTGCGACAGTCGCATGCAGCGCTCGTCGACGATCTCGGTGTCGACGCCGTACTGGATCTGCTGGCCGATGTGGCGGGACGGTCCGATGTGCCGGCCGGTGCCAAGTTCGAGACCTTCGCCCATCTCGACCGCGTCCTCGGCCTGGACCTCGTCCGCGACGTCGGCCAAGAGAGCCGTCCGTAACGGCCGACGGCCCCGGTGAACAGCCGCGACGGGACCCCGAGCACCTTCACGCAGGAGGTCCACCGCGTACGGACCCGCGTCAATGAGGGCTGCGAAACCGTGCCCATGCTCTGCGGCCTGTGTGTAGCACGCGTAACGGCCACCGTACGCGGAGGGCGATGAACGCGCCTTGCGACGCGCGGCCCGAGCGTGCGGACACCTCCTCGACGAGAAGCCCGCCCCCGATCGCCTCTGGCCGGCCCTCTCTCACCCGGGACCGCATCGGGACACGGCCGTCGGTGCTGGTGCGGCCGCTGGAAGCCCGCCGAGAACGCGTTCGACGGCTCTTCGACGGCCGCCCGACCGGCGGACGGGTTCGGGCTGCACAGCCCGCCGAAGAACCCGTCGGCCGATAGGAACTTCACCCGATTCCCGACAGACCCGGCGCGGTGACCGGGGGCGGCAGCCGTCGGGCGAGCTGCTCGGCGACCGCGATGACGGTGCGGTCGCCGAGGTAGGGGCCGATGATCTGGACGCACAAGGGGAGTCCGTCGTCGGTCCGTCCAGCCGGGACGACGGCGGTGGGGAGCTTGACGTGGCTGGTCAGGTTGCCCATGCGGTCTGGTCGTAGTACGGGCGCCTTACGCCGTCGACGGTGATGTACCGGTCGGAAAGGGGCGTCGAGGTCTGATCGAGGACCGCCGCGGTGGGGGCGGCCGGGGTGATCAGGACGTCATGGGTGGTGAAGTAGTCGGCCCAGCGGGCGCGGAGCTTCTCCCGTGCCTCGTGGGCGCGGAGCCAGTCGCGGTGCCGCATGGTGCGTGAGCGCAGGTAGAGGGCGCGGGCGGGCTGGTCGTCGTTGCAGAGCGGGTCGGCGGCATCGGCTTCGTCCTGGAAAGCGGTGTCCGGGACGGTCGCGGTACTGGTGGCATACATCAGGGACTGGAACAACCGGTCGGAGGCGGCCATGTCCACGGGGCGGGTGGAGTCGTCGACAGTCGCCCCGGCTGCGCGGGCGAGATCCGTGACGTGGTCCACAAGGGTGCGGGTGGCGGTGTCGACGCGGCAGTGCGGGTCGTCGGACCAGATGCCGATCCGGTAGTCGCCCAGTCGCCCAGTCGGCCGTGCCGAGGGCTGGGCAGGTCGATTCGCCAGGCGGGAGCGTCGGCGGAGGCGGGCCCGGTGAGCACGTCCAGGAGCAGGGCGAGTTCGTCGGCTGTGCGGGCGATCGGGCCGGGAGTGAGCATGTCGCTGGAGGTGAGCCGGCCCGGCAGCCGTGGGCTGTGGCCGCGGGAAGCGATGATGCCGTGGCTGGGGCGCAGGGCATACACGCCGCAATAGTGGGCGGGCAGGCGCAGGGAGCCGCGTGTCCGGCCGGTGCGCGCCAGGTACGCATCCGCCTCGTCGGCGGCCTTGCGGGCGCGGTCGGCGTCGAGGGTCACGACGGCGTTCAGGTCGGGATTGGTCTTCTCGTGGTGCTTGAGCAGCAGTTCGAGGAGTTCCCGGCTGGAGACGCGCCGCTCGCGCAGATACGTGGAGCGGGCGGTGAGGATGGGCAGCAAGTAGCCGATCTGGGTGAAGCTGGCGCCCACGTCGCCGCAGATCCACGCGTACGGCTCCAGGTGCTGGACGTTGAAGTGGAGCACCGGGCCGAGGATCACACCGAAGCGGATGGCGCTGTACCCCAGGGTGACCGTCGCACCGATGGTGACGAGGCACAGCCCGTAGAGGACCGACCGGTCCTCCGCGGCACGCGCGTACCTCCAGCAGCCGCGGGCGAGGTAGAGCTCGGCAACGGTGTACGCGATGAGGTAGAGCGCCAAGTACCACTGGTAGTAGGGCTCGTGGGCGTAGTACAGGGAGAAGTCGACGGGCCGCTGCACCGCAGGGGCGAGCAGGAAGAACAGGACGGTCAGGCCGACGACGACGGTGCAGCCGCCCAGGATGAGCACGCCGGTGCGGCGGCCGGCCTGTTCGGGCGGCATGGCCCAGTGGGCGAGGACGACGCCCTGGCCGACAAGGACGGCGATCACACAGCTGTGAGCGAGGAGAGCAGCGATGTTGGGGACACCGAATACGTGGTCGATACGGATCCACACCGGTGTCAGCGAAATTGCGAAGCTGAGGGCGGAGAACAGATATGTGAGGCCCAGCGCCACCAGGGCGGGATCGCGGCGTGCTCCGCCCAGGTCGCGCAGGAGGAGCGGTAATCCCGCACCGGCGATCACCAGACTCAGGGAGTGAAGTAAGTCCTTCAAAGCCGCTTGCTGCCTCCTTTCCGCAGAAGAGTCCGCGCTATTCGGTTCATCTCGGGACGGGCCGGTTCAGCCGTCGGCAAAGGACGTGCGCTCGCGTCCTGGTGTCACCCCGGCTTCCCCCGATTCCCCGAGCATGTCCCTTCCCCTGTCCGGTTCGCTGCGCCCCTTGGGCCGTCCCCTTCGCGCGCCTCTGGGCCGACAGTGCCGGTCCTTGACAGAAGTCCGGCGGGTATCCGCTCAGCCGCAAAGTCCCGGAGAAGTCCCACGGACGCCGCCGCACCGCTTCCTCGCAGGCCAGGCAGAGGGCGGCGGCGTTCGCCCGTCAGATGTCGCGGAAGATCTCGATCTGCGCGCCCACCGAGTTGAGCCGCTCCGCCAGCTCCTCGTAACCGCGGTTGATGACATACACATTGCGCAGTACGGAGGTGCCTTCCGCCGCCATCATGGCGAGCAGCACCACCACGGCGGGCCGCAGCGCGGGCGGGCACATCATCTCGGCGGCGCGCCAGCGGGTCGGGCCCTCGACCAGTACCCGGTGCGGGTCCAGGAGCTGCAGCCTGCCGCCGAGGCGGTTCAGATCGGTGAGGTAGATGGCCCGGTTGTCGTAGACCCAGTCGTGGATGAGGGTCTGACCGTGGGCCGAGGCGGCGATGGCCGCGAAGAAGGGCACATTGTCGATGTTGAGCCCCGGGAACGGCATGGGGTGGACCTTGTCGATCGGCGCCTCCAGCTTGGAGGGGCGGACCGTGAGGTCGACCAGCCGGGTACGGCCGTTGTCGGCGGCGTACTCGGTCGTACGGTCGCAGTCGACGCCCATCTCTTCCAGCACCGCGAGCTCGATCTCGAGGAACTCGATCGGCACCCGGCGGATCGTCAGCCGGGACTCCGTCACCACGGCGGCGGCGAGGAGGCTCATCGCCTCGACCGGGTCCTCGGAGGGGGAGTAGTCGACGTCCACATCTATGTGCGGGACGCCGTGCACGGTCAGTGTGGTCGTGCCGACGCCGTCCACGCGTATGCCCAGTGCCTCCAGGAAGAAACACAGGTCCTGGACCATGTAGTTGGAGGATGCGTTACGGATGACGGTCGTGCCGTCGTGCCGGGCGGCGGCCAGCAGCGCGTTCTCGGTCACGGTGTCCCCGCGCTCGGTCAGCACTATGGGACGGTCGGGCGTGACCGAGTGGTCTATCTGGGCGTGGTAGAGCCCTTCCGTCGCGGCGATCTCCAGCCCGAACCGGCGCAGCGCGATCATGTGCGGCTCGATGGTCCGTGTACCGAGGTCGCAGCCGCCCGCGTACGGAAGCTTGAACGAGTCCATCCGGTGCAGCAGCGGACCGAGGAACATGATGATGGAACGGGTCCGGCGGGCGGCGTCCGCGTCGATGGCGTCCATGTCGAGCCGGGCCGGCGGGACGATCTCCAGATCGACTCCCTCGTTGATCCACTTCGTCCGCACGCCGATGGAGTTCAGCACCTCCAGGAGTCGGTAGACCTCCTCGATGCGGGCCACGCGACGCAGCACCGTACGGCCCTTGTTGAGCAGCGAGGCGCAGAGCAGTGCCACGCACGCGTTCTTGCTCGTCTTGACATCGATGGAGCCCGAGAGCCGGCGCCCGCCGACCACCCGCAGGTGCATGGGACCGGCGTAGCCGAGCGACACGATCTCGCTGTCGAGTGCCTCACCGATGCGCGCGATCATCTCAAGGCTGATGTTCTGATTGCCGCGCTCGATGCGATTGACGGCGCTCTGACTGGTGGCGAGTGCCTCGGCGAGCTGACTCTGTGTCCAGCCCCGGTGCTGACGGGCGTCACGGATGAGCTTGCCTATGCGTACGAGATAGTCGTCTGACATGACGAAAGACTATCTCAGATATGAGATGAGGCCTGTGGTGGGGTGTGGTGTTCGGGTGACGGCTGCGTGTGGAGGCACGGCAGTTACGCAGCCTGATGTGCGTGAAAGGTGCGGGCTACGAGCGCGCCGTGCGTTCCATGGTCCACCGGGATCGCCGCGACGGCGCGCGGTGTACGTCCATCCGGGGGCGTCGGCCTCGCCACGGCCCCCACTCGCCGGGCCGAGCCGGGCCGGGCCGGGCCGGGGCGAGGCGGGCGGGGCGAGGCGGGGCCGGGGAACAGCACAGGCCTGACGGAAGCCTGGCGTCGAATCAGCCCTCGAAGCCGCCTTCGGCCAGGATCTTGTCGATACGGGCGCGATGCGCTTCCTCCCACACGCCGAGGGATTCGCCGGCCCCCTTGGCCACCTTCTTCCGGGCGTCGAGGAGCACCTGCTCCCGGCGGGCGCGGGGGGTGACCACGATGCCCTCTTCGTCGGCCACCACGATGTCGCCCGCGCCGACGCTCACGCCGCCGCACAGCACCGGGCCGTTGAGCGGCTCAACGGCCTTCTTGATGCCAGGGACGGGGATGACTCCCCTGGCGAAGACGGGAAAGCCCATCTCGCGCACCTCGGCGAGGTCACGAATCACCCCGTCGGTCACGAACGCCGCGATCCCACGGCGCTGAGCGACGGCGCAGACGTTTCCTCCGGCGAGTGCGTAGTCGACGCCACCTGCCTCGACGACGATGACCGAGCCCGGCTCCGCGCGGTGGATGGCCGCGTGCAGCATGAGGTTGTCGCCCGGAGGGCACCGCACGGTGAACGCCGGGCCGGCGACTCGCGGGATCGAGGGCCACAGGGGGCGGATGCCGATGTCCATGACCTGCTCGCGGCCCAGGAGATCGGCGAGGGTGGTCGGGGAGATGTCCTTGAACTCGGTGACGTCGATTGGGCCAACCATGAGGGGCCGTGCACGGTTCGGCTTCAACAGTCGAAAACTGACCAGCAGATGTCGTTGCGCAGCCGCTGGTCATCAAGTACGAGCTCGCGGATCGCCTCCGGGAGCTGATTGCGCTGCCACTGGCACTCGAGTCGTCCCGCAGTCTCGCTCTCGCCTTCCGGTGCTGCTGCACGTGCGGCCTTGATCGCGTAGGCGGCCGCGCCGAGATCGTGCGCGGCGACATGGGCGACGGCCCCGGCCTGGCCGGCGGCGTACGCGGCATGTCGTGCTGCCCCACGCAGGTCTCTGGCTGCCCCCATCGCATGGCCGCCCGCTGCGCGAGCCTGCATCATCTTGACCTCGCCACGTACCCAGGCCCGGGCATGCTCGATCGCCCGGCGCGGTCGCGGGTCCCCGGGCTGGGCCGACTCGAAGAGGCCAAGGACGTGCTCTGCACACGAGGCAGCCCATAGAGCGAGGAGACGGTGATCCGCATCAGTGAGAGTCCCACCACGGCGGATCGTCACGAAGCGAGGGTCGCGGACCTTCGGGAGGATCATGACGTGCACTCCCTCCTGCGCACATCGGCGTCGCTCGCTGCGGTGTGCCCTGGCGGCCGGTCAGCCGCCTGGCGCAGGGAATGATCCAGAGTGCTCATCAGCCGGGCGACACGACTGCTGTCGCTTGTCGCGGGCGGGTAGCGGCAGAGCACATCGATGAGCACCGGTGTCGCACGCTGCCGCGACCGTTCCAGCAGGGCATCCCCGATCGCGGGATCACCGCCCGCCTCCATCTCCCCGATGCGCGCAGCGCTCGCGCAGGCCCGCAGGATGTGGCCGACCTGGCCGGCCTGGGCGATGGGGTGCAAGTATGCGGCCGATGCGGCGTCGCCGGCGGATCGCGCGGCCAGTCGCGCGGCTTCGGAGGGCGCGGACCGGGCGGCTCGATGAGCGTCGAGCGAAGTGGCGCGCTGCAATTTCGTCCTGTTGGCACCGTTGATGAACGCCCAGGCCGCGTCGATCGCCGCACGGGGGCGCGGATCATCGGGAACAGCCTGCTCAAAGACCGACAGGACGTCCTCTGCGTGCCGAACCACGTAACGCGCCACGACGCGCAGTTCGTCCATCGTCAGATCGAAGTCTCCGGACATGGTGTGCGTGCTCTGTGCCATGCCCCTGGATCGTATCCTTGAACGCTCGGTGGAGACTCTGCGACGAATCCTCCGCTCACCCGCGTCGGAACCCTCAATCGGAGGTCACATGCGGCCCGTGGACCTGGCTCGTCGCCATGGCCTGTCCACGCAGGCGGTCCGCAACTACGAGGCCGCCGGCATCATCCCGCCGGCCCACCGCAGCCGGACGGGGTACCGGGACTACACCGCCACTCATGCCGCCGGCCTCGCGGCCTACCTGGCGCTCGCCCCTGCCTTCGGCTACTCGACGAGCCGACGCATCATGCATGCCGTCACCAGCGGCCAGCTCGACGAAGCACTGGAGTACGTCGACGACGGGCACGCGCTCCTGGCTCGCGACCGCAACACGCTACGAACCGTCGAAGCGGCGATCTCACATCTCGGAGCCGCCACCCCGGATACGACGGCCAGCACTCGGGTGCCGTACAGCATCGGTGAACTCGCCCGCCACCTCGCGCTCAACCCGGCCACTTTGCGAGCCTGGGAACGCGCTGGAGTCCTCACCCCACAACGTGACCCACGCACCGGGCACCGCCAGTACCTCGCGCAGGACGTGCGCGACGCCGAACTGGCGCACCTGCTGCGCCGGGGACGCCAGCCCCTGGGCACCATCGCCACCGTCCTCGGAGAACTTCGCGACGCCGGCAGCCTCGAAGCGCTGGCCAGGACCCTGGAAGGGTGGCGGCGCGACCTCACGTCCCGCGGAATGGCCCAGCTATACGCCGCCGGTCAGCTCTCCACCTACCTCGAAGCCTTGGGCCGATCCGCGAGAACCGGCTGAGCCCAAAGCACGAACCCCACTGACATTTCCGATGTCGGGACCACTGACATTTCCATGTCGGACGACAGACCTGCGGCGACTCTGTTAAATGACAGAATCTCGAACGCATCTGCGATCTGGGTCTTCTCTTTCGGATCACTCTCATGGGCGTGCGATAGGTTGCCTGCCATGACTGAACTCGGCCCCGTCACCTGGCCACCTGCCCCGTTAGTGACCGAACGGCTCGTGCTCCGCGAGTCCGAGGCCCGGGACCGTGCGGCGTTCATCGAGTTGTTCGCATCGCCAGAAGTGGGCACCTACATCGGTGGCCCTCGACCGCGTGATGAGCTCGAACGCGCGGTGCCTGAGGTGCCCGGGCGGCGCCCTGGCCTTTTCGTGATCGATCTCGAAGGAGCGATGATCGGCATGATCACGCTCGATCCGCGCAACGCAGAGCGTCCGGGGCACGTCCGCCCGGATGCCGGGGAGGCGGAGCTCGGCTACATGTTCCTGCCGGAGGCGTGGGGATGTGGGTACGCCGCCGAAGCGTGTGCAGCGGCACTCGACTGGTTCGCCGACGCGCTTCCCGGCGAGCCGGTGGTGCTCTGCACCCAGACCGCCAACGACCGCGCGATGCGCCTCGCGGCGAAGCTGGCGTTCACCGAGGTGGAGCGGTTTGAGGAGTACGGCGCCGAGCAGTGGTTCGGCGTGTGGCACTCGGTCACGCCGTCCGGTTGAGCTTGGACTGGGTGGCTTCGTCTCCAGGGCGGGGTCCCCGGTCCTGGTGGTGCTTGAGGTGGTAGCGGATGGATGCGTAGGAGACCGAGTAGTCGTGGTCGTCCATGAGCTTGGTCCAGATGCCCCTGACGTTGAGGTTGTCGGTGATCATGCTGTCGATCAGACCGATGAGCCTGCCTCTGAGCGGGTCCCTTCCCCGGGAGACTTCCCTTTCGGCTGGGCGTGAGGTGTCCAGCGCGAGACGGACTGTCCATCCCTCCCTTCGGAGGGAATCCCCGCCTTCAGGACTCTGCTGAATGCGTGATTCGGGTGGTCAGGCCGGGAGCATCAGAGCTTCGAGGCGGGAGGTGCGGGTGCCGCCGAGTGGGGTGCCGGTCAGCCATCGGTCGATGCGGATGAGGTTGAGCGCGGTGGCGGCGAAGACGTGGCCGAGGCGGGTCGCGGGTAGATCGCGGTAGCGGGTACGGCGCAGGCCGGTGACACGGACGGCCTGGGAGATCGTTCCTTCGACCCCGGCCCGGATCGCGTAACGCTCGCAGGTCTCGGTCAGATGCGCCTTGTAGCCGGTCCAGCCCGAGCCGCGCTTGATCCCGTAACGGGCATCGGTGTCATAGGGCGAGCACAACCGGTGATGAACCGGCGGGAGATCCTTGCCCTCCCGCCAGCGCACCCTGTCCCGCAGACAACGTAGGGAAGTTTGAGTGGCCTGGGTCACTCGTGTTCGTTGGGTTCGGCTGAACCGTTCTCTTCAGAGAAGCGGAGGAACAGCTTCGTGACGGTGGTCAGCGGGATCCAGTCGACGTGGTCGTCGAGGAGGTTGTGCCAGGTCTGCGTGGGTGTCGCGCCCTGGAGGCAGTACTCCCAGATCGTGCGGTAGGTGTCGTCGGTCATTCAGGGCCCGCAGCAGGGGCTTCGGGTCAGGGAAACGCGGACTGAGGACTCTTCTGAGGAGCCAGAGTGGGATCTTCCACGTATCGGCGATCTGTCGCAGGCCGTTCTTGTTCTTCCGGGCGTTGTGCTTGATCAGCGACGTGATGTTGTGGCCGTTGTCATTCAGCGCTGGGTGGTGTTGAAGGCGGAGGTCGGAGGGGGTCGGCCCGGCGGCTGGGCCGGCATCCGCAAGGGTTTTCGCCAGGACCTCCGTCGAGCGTCCGCTGAGGGCGGCGAGGTGGCTCAGTTGGGGTCTCCGGCCGGTTTTGTGGGGCGGTGGCGTGAGATGTTGCAGGAGATCGCTGGGCCTGAGGTGGTTGGCGCGGGCGAGTCGCTGGATGTAGTGATCGGTGGTCTCGCCGAGCCGGGGACGGACGTTGATGGGGAGAGGGGCGAGGGGCAAGGGCAGGTGGTCGGTCACTGTCGGCGTCCGCGGTTGTCGGCGCGGTGAGGATGCGGCCGGTGGGCACTGTCACTGAATGTGGTCGGCCGCAGCCGGACCACTGACGGGGCTAGAACTGACGGCGCGCGAAAAGGACCGCCCCTGGAACGCTGTCGTCGGGGTCGAGCAGTGTCTGGGCCTCGACCGTGAACCCGGCATCGCGTAGCCAGGCCGCCACTTTGTCAGGCTGGCGGCGGTGGACGTAAACGTTCATCGGGTGACCGCCGTAGCCCTGGGTCTTCAGCCTTGACTCGTTGCCGACGTGAAAGCCGAGCAGAAGTGGTCCGCCGGGACGCAACACCCGCCGGAAGTGCCCGAAGACCGTGGGGACGGCATCGTCGGGGATGTGAATCAACGACCAAAAAGCGAGCAGGCCGGCGACCGAAGCATCGGTGAGGGCGAGGTCCGTCATCGAGCCCACTGCGAACCGCAGGCGAGGGTGGTCACGCCGAGCGACATCGATCATCACGGGGGAAAGGTCGATGCCGAAAGCATCCACACCCAGCTCGTGGAGGTGAGCGGTGACGTGTCCAGGCCCGCAGCCCACGTCCGCCACCGGTCCGCCGCCAGCGGCGTGGACCAAGTCTGCGAACAACGTCAGAGTCGCCCGAAGATACGGTTTCTCGGCCAGAGCCTCGCGTATTTGGCCGGCATAGTTAACCGCGACCGTGTCGTAGGAGGTCCGGGTGTCTGCCAACCAGCCGTCCGTGTTCATGGCCCGACACAGTAGTCGAGTCGCGTGCCGGTTCAGCAGCACCAGGCGGCGTCCGCAGGTCACGGTGTGGCGGACGGCGGAGGTGGCGACGACCAGCAGCCGGGCATGGTGATCGAGACGTGCCTCGGCGTAGACGTCCCGTTCGAGGTCGGAGAGTGCGGCGTACTCCTTCGACGTCAACAGCCGTGGCGGCGGCGGGGGATCGGCGGTGAAGCGGCGCCATCCTTGGCGTGTGGTCAGGTGGAGCCCGGCTTCGTCGTCGACAGTCTCCAGCGTGGCGCCGGCTATCGGGCCGGGTTCGGTCACTTGCGTCTCCACGGATCTTCGAGCGGATCGAACAGCCCCAGGGGGATCACCTGGGCCGGCGGCTCGTCGTCCTCGGCGAGCGACGGCTCGGAACCGGCAGACAGAGGAGGTGTCGGGACGGGCGGGGCGGCCTTGGTGCGGGCGGCCACCTGCCTGTCCCGGCGGGTGCGTTTCCTGGGCTTGGCCTCTGTGGTCTCCGGGCCGGCATGCGCGCGGGTCAGCAGAGCTGCGGCCGCATCGGCGATCTCCGCCTCGGTGCCCTCGGGCAGGCCCCGGGCGGCGTGATGCCAGGCCAGTTCACCGAACGGGACCGGGGTATGGCGCAGGTGCTTCCAGGTGGCTTCTATCCACTCGCCGTCGCCGCGGTGGTTGCGTACCCAGATCCGGGAGATGTCGTAGGGGTCGTGGTGGACCTCCCACAAGCCCTTCTTCTCCGCGATGCCGGAGTGCTGGCGCCGGATCAGGCCGGGGCCGTCGTAGGTGCGGCGCCGCACCGCCGATGCCGGTAGCGGGCCAGCCACCGCACGTTCGCCATGAACACCGGATCGGGGACGCCGACGTGCACAAACTCCCAGCCGACCGCCGAACAGGCCCGCTCGGTCGCCGCGAATGCCTCCGCGGTCCGCTCGTCAACCTGGTCCTCGGCGCGGACATCGGCCATCCGGGCACGGCCGTCGGCCAGCCGTACGAAGTAGTCAGGCGCGTGCCGCAGCCGCTTGGCTCCCTCGCGCCAGTGCAGCCAGAACGGCTGGGAGGCGATCCCCACCAGGTCCTAGGCGAAGTCCAGAAGGATCAGCCGGTCCCGCTCCAGCCACGACTCGTAGCCCACGTGCCCACCGGTCGTCACCGCGTAGTACCAGCCCGGGAAACTGCGATCGCCCTTGTTCCAGCGGAACCCGCGTACCGGCGGCACATCCTCGAACCGGACGCCCCAGCCGGCACCCAACGCGATGTGACGACGCTGACCGCCGTCGAAGAAGTCCAGCTCAAAGGCGCTGAGCAGAGGATCGTCGTACGCCTGTACCGGTTCCCCCACCGTCTCCCCAGACAGCCGGCCCTAAACGATCACTCAACCTTCGGTGAGAAAACCAGGCGGTCACCAACCTTCGATGGCAACGCTCAACCTTCGCTGCGAGAGATCAGCGCCGCCCGCGCATGACCGTGCGGCGGTGATGTACTAGAGTTATCTCGACATCGAGATATATGCCGAAGGCGCACCGCAGTCCGTCAGTCGGTAAGGGTTACCTAACTAAGTCTTACCTTAGCGGATGGTCGAGGGGCCGTAGGCGGCACCACGCGGCGCCCGCCGTAATGAGGCGCGGCGCGGAGTACGCGCACATTGATGAAGGAGACTGTCGTGTCGGCGAACAGCTTCGACGCCCGCAGCACGCTGCGCGTGGGCGACGAGTCGTACGAGATCTTCAAGCTGGACAAGGTCGAGGGCTCCGCGCGCCTCCCTTACAGCCTGAAGGTGCTGCTGGAGAACCTGCTCCGCACCGAGGACGGCGCGAACATCACCGCCGACCACATCCGGGCGCTCGGCGGCTGGGACTCCCAGGCGCAGCCCAGCCAGGAGATCCAGTTCACGCCGGCCCGCGTGATCATGCAGGACTTCACCGGTGTGCCGTGTGTCGTGGACCTCGCCACCATGCGTGAGGCCGTCAAGGAGCTGGGCGGTGACCCGGCCAAGATCAACCCCCTCGCCCCGGCCGAGCTGGTCATCGACCACTCCGTCATCGCCGACAAGTTCGGCACCAATGACGCGTTCGCGCAGAACGTCGAGCTGGAGTACGGCCGCAACAAGGAGCGCTACCAGTTCCTGCGCTGGGGCCAGACCGCCTTCGACGAGTTCAAGGTCGTCCCCCCGGGCACCGGCATCGTCCACCAGGTCAACATCGAGCACCTGGCCCGTACGGTCATGGTCCGGGGTGGCCAGGCGTACCCCGACACCCTCGTCGGCACCGACTCGCACACCACCATGGTCAACGGCCTCGGTGTGCTGGGCTGGGGCGTCGGCGGCATCGAGGCCGAGGCCGCGATGCTCGGCCAGCCGGTCTCCATGCTCATCCCGCGCGTCGTCGGCTTCAAGCTGACCGGCGAGCTGAAGCCCGGCACCACCGCCACCGACCTCGTGCTGACCATCACCGAGATGCTCCGCAAGCACGGTGTCGTCGGCAAGTTCGTCGAGTTCTACGGTGAGGGCGTCGCCGCCACCTCCCTCGCGAACCGCGCCACCATCGGCAACATGTCGCCGGAGTTCGGCTCCACCGCCGCGATCTTCCCGATCGACGACGAGACGCTGAAGTACCTGCGTCTGACCGGCCGTGACGAGCAGCAGGTCGCGCTCGTCGAGGCGTACGCCAAGGAGCAGGGCCTCTGGCTGGACCCGGCCGCCGAGCCGGACTTCTCCGAGAAGCTGGAGCTCGACCTCGCCACGGTCGTCCCCTCCATCGCCGGCCCGAAGCGCCCGCAGGACCGCATCGTCCTCGCCAACGCCAAGGAGCAGTTCGCGCAGGACGTCCGCAACTACGTCTCCGAGGACGAGGAGTCCGGCAAGGAGTCCTTCCCGGCCTCCGACTCGCCGGCCTCCTCCAACGGTGTGCCGTCGCGTCCGACCACGGTCACGGCCCCCGACGGAACGACGTACGAGATCGACCACGGCGCCGTCACCGTCGCCGCGATCACCTCCTGCACCAACACCTCGAACCCGTACGTCATGGTCGCCGCGGCGCTCGTGGCCAAGAAAGCGGTCGAGAAGGGCCTGACCCGCAAGCCGTGGGTCAAGACCACCCTCGCCCCGGGCTCGAAGGTCGTCACCGACTACTTCGACAAGGCGGGCCTGACCCCGTACCTCGACAAGGTCGGCTTCAACCTCGTCGGCTACGGCTGCACCACCTGCATCGGCAACTCCGGCCCGCTGCCGGAGGAGGTCTCCAAGGCGGTCAACGAGCACGACCTGGCCGTGACCTCGGTGCTCTCCGGCAACCGTAACTTCGAGGGCCGGATCAACCCCGACGTCAAGATGAACTACCTGGCGTCCCCGCCGCTGGTCGTCGCGTACGCCATCGCCGGTTCGATGAAGGTCGACATCACCAAGGACGCCCTGGGCATCGACCAGGACGGCAAGCCGGTCTACCTCGCGGACATCTGGCCCTCCGAGGCCGAGGTGAACGATGTCGTCGCCAACTCCATCGGCGAGGACATGTTCAACAAGTCCTACAAGGACGTCTTCGCGGGCGACGCCCAGTGGCAGGCGCTGCCGATCCCGACCGGCAACACCTTCGAGTGGGACGCCGAGTCGACGTACGTCCGTAAGCCCCCGTACTTCGAGGGCATGACGATGGAGACCACCCCGGTCTCCGACATCGCCGGCGCGCGCGTGCTCGCCAAGCTGGGCGACTCGGTCACCACCGACCACATCTCCCCGGCCGGTGCGATCAAGGCCGACACCCCGGCCGGCAAGTACCTGACGGAGCACGGCGTCGAGCGCCGCGACTTCAACTCCTACGGCTCGCGCCGTGGTAACCACGAGGTCATGATTCGCGGCACCTTCGCGAACATCCGTCTGCGCAACCAGATCGCCCCGGGCACCGAGGGTGGCTTCACCCGCGACTTCACCCAGGCCGGTGCGCCCGTGTCGTTCATCTACGACGCCTCGCAGAACTACCAGGCCGCCGGCACCCCGCTCGTCATCCTGGCGGGCAAGGAGTACGGCTCCGGCTCGTCCCGCGACTGGGCCGCCAAGGGCACCGCGCTCCTCGGCGTCAAGGCCGTCATCGCCGAGTCGTACGAGCGCATCCACCGCTCGAACCTCATCGGCATGGGCGTCCTCCCGCTCCAGTTCCCGGAGGGCGCGACCGCCGAGGCCCTCGGCCTCACCGGCGAGGAGACCTTCTCCTTCACCGGCGTGACCGAGCTGAACAACGGCACGACGCCGCGCACGGTTAAGGTCTCCACCGACACCGGTGTGGAGTTCGACGCGGTCGTCCGCATCGACACCCCCGGTGAGGCGGACTACTACCGCAACGGCGGCATCATGCAGTACGTGCTCCGCAGCCTGATCCGCAAGTAGGCGCCAGGCAGTCAGCAGAACCGAAGGGCCGCATCCCGGATCTCCCGGGGTGCGGCCCTTCGCGTTGTACGACGCCTGCGGTCGTCCCTACCGCTTGATGGTCCGCACGAACGCTGCCCAGCCTGCGGCCCGGAAGGCCAGGACCGGGCTGTCGGTCAGCTTGGAGTCGCGTACGGGGACGAAGTCGGGGACGTTGTCGGCGACCTCGACGCATTCACCGCCGTCGCCGTTGCTGTACGACGACGTACGCCAGGCAGCGGTACTCAGGTCAGGTGTGACGCTCATCGGTCGCGAACTCCTTCGTCGCCGACACGATCCGATCCAGGGACGCCTCCGGCGACAGCGCGGCGGCCCTGGCCAGATCGTATGCGGATCGGTACTGCTCCACCAGCCGCGGTTCTTCGACGAGTTGACCGCTGTACGCGCTCTCCGTGTACACGACGGACGGAGCATCGGTGAACTGCGTCAGTGTCATGGACGAGTGCAGGAAAGGGTGCGCCCCGGCGGAGAACGGGAACACCTGGGCGACGACACGAGGGCGGGAAGCGATCTGCTCGGCGAGATGATTGAGCTGCTCAGCCATGACGGCAGGCCCACCGACAGGCAAGAGCAGCGCGGCTTCGTGAAGCACCACCCAAAGTACGGGTGCCGCGGGCGAGTCGAGAAGACTGGTGCGTTCCATGCGCGTCTTGACATGTCCCTCGATGACTTGCGCGTCGGCGAACGGGTGGGCAGCCCGGGTCAGCGCACGTGCATAGGATTCTGTCTGCAGCAGTCCGAGGACCACCATCGACGTGTAGCTTTCGATGGACGAGGCTTGCAGCTGGAGTTCCGCCGCATCCGCGAAGTACCCCGCCACCTTCGACTTCCGCGCCAGCCGGCACAGCCGCTGAAGGTGCTCGCCGCTCCCCAGCAGTTCGTCGAAGGCACGGGACATGTCCTCCTGCGGGCGCCGCTCCGCCATCTCGAACAGCCCGATGTATGTACCCGAGCAGAAGACCCGGTCGCCCAGCTCGCTCTGGGACAGCCCGGCGGCCTCGCGCAGGCGGCGCAACTCGGAGCCGTAGAAGGAGCGGGCGTCGGTGTACGGATCGAGGTCCTTGGGCTGCGGCATACGCCGAAATGTAACGGCGCACGGACGCGCCGGTCCGGGAATCGGGGAACGCGCCACCCGTAGGTGGCTGCCGCCGCCCGGTCGTCGAGGGCCGCGCGCGGTAAACGAGTTGACGGGCGGCGCGCGCGAGCGTTCGCATGGCCGTCGGCCGCCAACCGCCGGTCGGTGCCCCACTCCTGAAGGGTCCTCATGCACACGGGCAAGATGCATGCCGCCGAACCGGACATCGGTGAATCCCTCGTGCACCGGCTGATCGCCTCGCAGTTCCCGGGCTGGGCCGGACTGCCCGTCGAACCGGTCGTCCCCGTGGGCACGTCCAATGCCATGTACCGGCTCGGCGAGGACCTGGTGGTGCGACTGCCCCGTACCGCGGGAGCCGCCGGCGACGTGGAGAAGGAGCACCACTGGCTGCCCCGGCTCGCCCCGTCGCTTCCCGCCGCGATCCCCGTACCGCTGGGCAGGGGCGGGCCCGCGGAGGGCTATCCGTGGCACTGGTCGGTCTTCCGGTGGCTCGACGGCGCGAACCCGGCGGTCGGGGAGGTCGTCGAACCCGGCCCGCTCGCGGTGGACCTGGCGGACTTCGTCGCCGCGCTGCACCGGATCGACCCCGCCGACGGGCCGCCCTCCTTCCGCAGCGAACCCCTGGCGGCCCGCGACACCGCGACGCGCGCCGCGATCGCGGTGCTGCACGAGGCCGTGGACACCGGCACGGCGCTCGCCGTGTGGGAGGCGGCGCTGCGGGCCTCCGCGCCGACCGGTCCGGCCGTCTGGATCCACGCGGATCTGCAACCCGGCAACCTGCTGCTTGTGAACGGACGGCTCAGCGCCGTCATCGACTTCGGCTGCATGGGGCTGGGCGATGCCGCCGTCGACCTGATCGCGGCGTGGTACCTGCTGCCGGCGCACGCCCGCGGGACCTTCCGTACCGCCGTGAACGCCGATGACGCGGCCTGGACGCGGGGCCGTGGCTGGGCGCTGTCGACCGCGCTCGGGGAACTGCGCTCGTCTTCGCCCTGCTGCGCGGTGGCAACCGCCGGGAGCAGCGCGCCGCGTGACCGGTTGCGGCCCTGTCGGGTCCGGTCCGTCCGGCTGGGGCATTTGACGGAATGTCGCGGACCACGGGGCTGCCGTACCCGGAAACGAGGCATCGTCCGCCCCGTCCCGGGCGCGCGGAATGCGATGGTGGAACAGCGGGTTTGCAGATCTGCGAGCTAAGCGGAACGAACGGCACAGAGAGCGGGTGACACCCATGGGCGAGCTGATCCTGATCCGGCACGGCGAGACGGAGTGGTCGCGGTCCGGGCAGCACACGAGCCACACCGACCTGCCCCTGACCCCCCTCGGCGAACGTCAGGCACGCGCGCTGGCGCCCCTGCTCGCCGACCGGCAGATCGCACTCACCCTGGTCAGCCCCGCGGTACGCGCCCGGCGCACCGCGGAGCTCGCCGGACTCGTCGCACCCCGCATCACACCCGAGCTGCGCGAATGGGACTACGGCGGCTACGAAGGGGTGACCACCGAGGAGATCCACCGCACCCGTCCCGAGTGGAACCTCTGGACCGACGGAGTCGCCCCCGGCCCCGAGGCGCACCCCGGGGAAACCCCCGCCGAGGTCGGAGCCCGCGCCGACCGGGTGCTGGCCGCAGTCGCGGAGGCGGCGAGCCGCGACGCGGACGAGGACATCGCGCTCGTCGCCCACTCCCATTTCCTGCGCGTGCTGACCGCTCGCTATCTCGGCCTGACCCCGGCCGAGGGCACGCTGTTCCAGCTCGCCACTGGGGCCGTCTCCCGGCTCGGCACCGAGCACGGTCAGCCGGTCATGACGGCGTGGAATGTGACATTGCCCGAGGGCTTGTTCCCCCGGGCCGTGCCGGATTCCCCGAGCGGGAGCGAGGGTGTCGTGCCCAGCTGAGGGGGCACCGGCTGCTGCCTCGTCGTGCTGAGCGCCGTGGCCGGCCGGAGCCGTGATGTCGTCCCCGTCCCACCGTCCGAGCGCGCAGGACGGCCGGTACCTCACAGGGGAGGTACCGGCCGTCCGTGTGAAACGCGGGTAGTGCTACAAGCGAGGGAAGCGTCGGATCAGGAGAGCAACTCCAGCTCCGCGAGCGTTCCTTCACCGGTGAACACCAGTCGGTAGTGCGCGTACGAGCCCGGCGTGCTCACCGAGAACACCCTCGTCTGCTTGTCCCAGACGAACGACTGGGCCGACCGCTTGTCGAGGTCCTTCCATGTCGTGCCGTCCGACGAACCCTGCAGGACCCACCCGGTCGGGGCCTTGTCCGCCGCGCTCGATGTCAGCGTGTACTGGACCGCGTTCGTGGCCGGGGGCACCGGCAGGTCCACCGAGGCGACCGACGCCGAGGTGGCCGATGTGTTGTCGAACAGGGCACCCTGGCCCTTCAGTACGTCCGCCTTCGGCGATGCCACCTTGTCGTCCGTGGTGATCGAGGTCGGCGCCGCGTCCTTGCCGGTGCCCCACGACGACGGTTTGGCGCCCATGTCGAAGTCCAGCACACCGCCCTTGGCCAGCAGGTCGTGCGGCAGTGAAGTCGAGGTCCACTTCTTGCCGTTGACCTTCAGGCCCTGCACATAGATGTTCTTCGCGCTGTTCTTCGGCGCCCTGACGACCAGGTCGTGGCCGTTCTCCAGATGAACCGTGGTTTTGGTGAAGAGCGGGGAGCCGATCGCGTACTCGCCACTGCCCATGACGAGCGGGTAGAAGCCGAGCGAGGAGAAGAGGTACCAGGCCGACTGCTCGCCGTTGTCCTCGTCGCCGTGATAGCCCTGGCCGATCTCGCTGCCCGTGTAGAGGCGGCTCAGGACCTCGCGGACCTTCTCCTGCGTCTTCCAGGGCTGCGAGGCCGCGTCGTACATATAGGTGACATGGTGCGCGACCTGGTTGCTGTGGCCGTACATGCCCATCCGTACGTCACGCGCCTCCGTCATCTCGTGGATGACACCGCCGTACGAGCCGACGAACTCCGGGCCTGCTGTCTCGGGAGTGGAGAAGTACGTGTCGAGCTTCTTGGCCAGGCCGTCGCGGCCGCCGTACAGGTTCGCCAGGCCCCGGCTGTCCTGCGGGGCCGTGAAGGCGTAGCCCCAGCCGTTCGTCTCCGTGTAGTCGTAGCCCCAGACCCGCGGGTCGTACTGGTCCGACGGGAGCCGCCAGTCGCCCTTGGCGTCCTTGCCCTGGAAGAAGCCGGCCTTGCTGTCGAAGAGGTCGACGTAGTTGCGGGCGCGGTTCAGGAAGTACTCGGACTCCTCCTTGTACCGCTCCTTCTTCGTCTTCTTGTAGAGTGCCCGGCCCATCTGCGCGATGCCGTAGTCGTTGAGGTAGCCCTCCAGCGACCAGGACAGGCCCTCGTGAGTGGAGGTGTTCGCGTAGCCGACGAACGGGGACGTCTGCATGCCCTTGCGGCCGACGCCCGAGGACGGCGGGACCACGGTGGCGTTCTTCAGGGCCGCGTCGTACGCCGCCTCGGCGTCGAACTTCACGCCCTTGACATAGGCGTCCGCGAACGCGACATCCGAAGAGGTGCCGGTCATCAGATCGGAGTAGCCGGGGGACGACCAGCGGGAGATCCAGCCGCCGTCCTTGTACTGCTGGACGAAGCCGTCCACCATCTCGCCGGCCTTGTCCGGCGTGAGGAGGGAGTACGCGGGCCACGTCGTCCGGTAGGTGTCCCAGAAGCCGTTGTTGACGTACACCTTGCCGTCGACGATCTTCGCGCCCGTGTGGGTCGGGGTGTCGGAGCCGATCTGCGGCGAGAAGGGACTGGCGTACTTGTCCTTGCCGTCGACCCTCTCGAAGCCCGAGTTCGGGTACAGATACAGCCGGTACAGGCTGGAGTACAGCGTGGTCAGCTGGTCGGCCGTCGCGCCCTCGACCTCCACCTTGCCCAGGATGTCGTCCCAGGCCCGCTGCGCCCGGTCCTCCACCCGGCCGAAGGAACGGGAGGCGGGGATCTCGGCGGCGAGGTTCTGCTTCGCCTGGTCGATGCTGATCAGGGAGGTCGCCAGTCGCAGGTCGACCGTGCGGTCCTTGCCCGCGTCGAAGCGGAGGTAGCCGGTGACATCGTCGCCACCGCCGCCGGACAGCTTGCCGCTCGCGGTGACCGGCGCGTCGAAGACGCCGTAGACGAAGAGGCGGGTGGCGCCGGTCGAGCCGCCGCTCTTCACATCGGAGAAGCCGGTGAAAGAGCTGCTCTTCGGGTCGAGGGTGAGCCCGCCGTCGTTGGAGACGTTGTCGAAGACGATGCTCGCTTCGTCACCGGGGTAGGTGAACCGCATCCGGGCGGCGTGGTCGGACGGTGTCATCTCGGCCTTGAGACCGTTGTCGAATGTCACACCGTAGTAGTGCGGCTTCGCCGTCTCGTTCTCGTGGTGGAACGGCAGCGCACGCGCCGTACGGGAGGCGTCCGGGGTGCCGGAGACCGCCGACGGCATCAGCTGGAAGGTCTGCCGGTCGCCCATCCAGGGACTCGGCTCATGGCTGGCGCTGAAGGCCTGGAGGGTGGGCAGGTTGTCGTCGTTGTTGCCACGCGCGTAGTCGTACAGCCAGCTGGTCGATCCGGCGTTGGTGACCGGCGTCCAGAAGTTGAAGCCGTTCGGGACCGCGGTGGCGGGGAAGTTGTTGCCGCGCGAGAAACCACCGCTGGAGTTGGTGCCACGGACCGTCGACGCGTAGTCGGAGAGGTGCGAGCGGCGCTTCTCGGGTGCCTTGGGGGCGATCTTGATGTCGTCGATCCAGCCCTGGAACTTCGCCGGACCCTTGGGGGAGTCGTACGCCACCAGAATCCGGTCGACGGTCTTGCCCGCCGCGACCGAGCCTATCGTCGAGTCGACCTTGTTCCACTGGTTGACGTACAGCCGCTTGGCATCGGCCTGGCCCTGCGGGGTCAGCAGGCCGCCGTTGCTGTCGGTGGCCCGCAGATCGCTCAGATACGTGCCGTCCGTGAACGCCAGGTCCACCGAGACATGCGTCGCCGGGTAGGAGAGGTCCGTTTCGCCCATCTGGGGGTAGATCAGATAGGAGAGTGAGGTGTCACGGGTGACAGCCGTGTTCACATCGAAGATCTTGTTGTACGAGTAGGCCCGGCCGTCCGCCTTGTGCGTACCGGCGTACCGCAGGGCCTTCTTGCCCGTGAAGCCGGCGCCCGCCTTGGCGGTGGGGGAGCCGGACGGGCCGCGGTCGGTCTGGCTGCGCATCTCGTCGGGCGCCGGGACCGAGGTGTCGCCGTCGGAGAACTGGACGTCGGCGAGCTGGGTCGCGTCCAAGGCGCCGTTGTTCTTCGTGATCTGCAGCCGGTAGTGCTGGTACGCCGTGTGAGATGTGAAATCGTACGACTTCGTCTGGAACCGCTCGGTGAACGTCTGGCCGGTCCGGGAGTCGAGGTCCTTCCAGTCCTTGCCGTCGGCGGAGCCCTGCAGGGTCCAGTCCTTCGGATCGCGCTCGTCGTGGTCATTGGCCGAAGTCAGCGCGTATGTGCCGACCTTGACCGGTTCGTCGAGATCGAACTCGACCCAGCCGGTGGGTTTGAAGGCCAGCCACTTGGTGCCGGACTCCCCGTCGATCAGATTCTCCTTCACCTCTCCGCCGCCGGTGTTCTCGTCACTGGCGCGGACATCTGTCACCTTGTCTGTGACATTGCCCGGTATTCCTGCGGAGTAGCCGCCATTCACACCCGATGACCGCTTCTTTCCATCAGGACCTTCTTCTACGGTGTTGCGCCAGTCCGGCTGCTTTTCATCCGATTCGAAGGACGAACTGAATGTCCGTTCCCCCAAGGGGCTTTGGCCCTTTTCGCCTGTCGCGGCCGACTGAGCGGCGGCCGCGGTGGGGGCTGTCACGACCAGAACCAGTGAAGCCGCGATCAGTGCGGCCGTACGGCTTTGTCTCTTGCGAGAACCATGTCGGGGCTGCATGCCGAGCCATTCCTCCCGAGGAAGTGCGCTTGGACAACGTTGTCATGAAGATGCGCAAGGTCCAGTAGGGAGCCAAGTGCCGGGATGTGTCAAGGGTGTTGGGTGTGAATCGCCGACGGAATCGACCGTAATGCGGAAATCGTTACACCCGGACCGGGGCGCACGGGGTCCAGGTATCCGCGAGGTCTCAACTCGGGAAAGACTGCTGCTCAAACTTGCATTCGATCTTGCTCAGTTGGTCGCAAGTGGACTATACCTGTCGGCGTCTGCACAGCCGTTTCCGGCAACGCGGACAGGGGGACGCGGGGGAACGGCCGAGGGCGGCACAACAGGTGCGATCCGATGTCCGAACTCCCTCAACCCCCCACTGCACATGGCTAGCCTGAGATCAGCACTACCCAAGCGCAACTGACCGCGGTGGCGGGGCCCTTCGCCTGAGGCGAGATTCGACGGGCGACCGGTACACACCGCCTGAGTCCTGGAGAAGGCGAGGACTTGAGCATGGGATCCACCTCCGCCCACAAGAATGAGGGCCTTGGCCGTCGCGATGTGATCAAGCGATCGGCCGCACTCGGCCTGATCAGCGTTCCGACGATGGGCTTCCTGTCGGCGTGCGCCAGCGGCGACAGCAGCAGCGACAAGAAGGTCGAGAAGGGCAAGGTCACCAAGGCCAACCCGCTCGGCGTCAACGAGACGGCCCCGCTCGAGGTGGTCATCTTCGACGGCGGCTTCGGCCAGCAGTACGCGATCGACGCGGAGAAGAAGTACAACGCCGCGTTCCCGAAGGCCCCGAAGGTCAAGCACGTCGCGACCCAGAAGATCCAGTCGCAGCTGCAGCCCCGCTTCAACGGCGGCACCCCGCCGGACCTGATCGACAACTCCGGCGCCGAGCAGATGGACATGGGTGTCCTGGTCGGCAAGAAGCAGCTGCTGGACCTGACGCCGCTGATGGACGCCCCGTCCATCGACGACCCGACCAAGAAGGTCCGCGACACGCTGCGTCCGGGTGTCCTGGAGATGGGTCAGTTCGACGGCGACCCGGTCTGGATCATGTACTACGCGTACACCGTGTACGGCGTCTGGTACTCGCAGACCGCGCTCGACAACCTCGACGCGCAGTACCCCGAGAACTGGGACGACATGCTCGCCCTCTGCGAGAAGGCGAAGAGGAAGGGCATCGCGGGCTGGACGTACGCCGGTAAGTACCCGTACTACCTGCCGTTCTCGCTCTACCCGTTCATCGGCAAGATCGGTGGCCGGGAGGTTCTCGACAAGATCGACAACCTGGAGCCGAACGCCTGGAAGGACCCCGCGGTCAAGGCGGCCTTCGAGGCGTACTACGAGCTGTACAAGAAGGGGTACATCCTCAAGGGCACCCCCGGTCTGACCCACATCCAGTCGCAGACCGAGTGGACCAAGGGCAAGGCGCTCTTCCTCCCGAACGGTTCGTGGGTGGAGAACGAGGCGGCGCCGACCACGCCCAAGGACTTCAAGATGATGGTCTCGGCGCCGTCCAGCCTGGACTCGTCCGACAAGATGCCGTTCGGCACCATCTGGGCCTCCGGCGGCGAGCCCTTCGTCGTCCCGGCCAACGCGAAGAACCCCCAGGGCGGCATGGAGCAGCTGCGCATCATGCTCTCCGAGGAGTCCTCGAAGAACTTCACCAAGCAGGTCAAGTCGCTCAGCGCGTTCAACGGCGGCACCGACGGTCTGACCCTGTCGACCGCCATGCAGTCCGGTGTCGACGCGCTGAAGAAGGCCGGCGACAACGTGGTGAACCCGCGCATGCAGGACTGGTACGTGAAGCTCCAGAAGGAGCAGATCGGTGTCGCCGGTATCGGCGAGATGATGGCCGGCCGCGCGACCCCGGCGGAAGCCATCAAGAAGATCCAGGCCTTCGCCGATGCGGCGGCCAAGGACCAGTCCATCAAGCACTACAAGCACCAGTGAGCAACCGTCACCAGCGGCGGCACCCGCGGAAAGATCGGGGTCGGTAAACGATGCAGCATGGCAAGTACCGTTTCATCGTGGGGTTCTTGGTAGTCCCACTGGCGTTGTACGCGGTCTTCGTCATTTGGCCGTTCGTCCAGTCCATCTATTACTCGTTCACGGACTGGACCGGTCTGAGCCCGGACTTCAAGATGGTCGGGTTCGACAACTACACGAGGATGCTGAAGGACGACATCTTCTGGAAGTCGTTGCAGCACAGTGTGTTGCTTGTGCTGCTGCTGCCGCTGGTGACGTTGGGCCTGGCGCTGTTCTTCGCCTTCATGCTCAATGTCGGAGGCCGGCGGCGCAAGAACGCCGCGGTCTCCGGCGTGCGCGGCTCGAGTTTCTACAAGATCGCCTATTTCTTCCCGCAGGTGCTCTCGATCGTCATTGTCGCCCTGCTCTTCCAGTTCGCCTTCAACCCCCGTGACGGGATGCTGAATGCGACGCTGAAGGGAATCGGCCTGGGCTCCATCCAGCCGGACTGGCTGGGTGACCCGAGTCTGGCGCTCGTCTGTGTCATGTCGGTGCTGGTCTGGTCGACGGTCGGATTCTTCGTCGTCCTCTTCTCGGCCGGAATGGCGTCCATCCCGAAGGACTTCTACGAGGCGGCGCTCCTCGACGGTGCCAACCGCTTCACGACGTTCTTCCGGATCACCCTTCCGCTGCTCTGGGACACGGTGCAGTCGGGCTGGGTCTACATGGGGATCCTGGCCCTCGGCGTGGAGGCGTTCACCGCTGTACAGGTCATGACTGTGGGCCCCGGTGGTCCCGACTACTCGACCACGGTCCTTCCGCTGTACGTGTACCAGACGGCCTTCCGCGACGGGCAGGCCGGATACGCAACGACGATCGGTGTCGGACTGCTCATCGTCACCATGGCCTTCGCCGCCATCGTGATGCGACTGGGCCGGCGCGATCGGCTGGAGTTCTGATGCTGCGATTGACGGGAGACGGCCCCCGGACCCCCAGCAGGCACCACAGGTCGGCCTCCGTGTCCGGCTCGACAGTACGAGGTGAGTACACGTGAAGACCACTGACACCCCGCCCGCGGTCCCGGACGTGGACCCGGCCCCCGTGGCCAAGGCGTCGGCGCCCGCAGTCAAGGAGAAGAGCAGCGAGGGCCAGGTCCTCAATGTCTTCTCGCACGGTGTGCTGATCATCTGGGCGATCCTGGTCGTCATGCCGCTGCTGTGGGCGGTGATGGCGTCGTTCAAGACCGACGACTCGATCCTGTCGACGCCCTGGGCGCTGCCGGACAAGCTGCACTTCGACAACTGGTCGCGCGCCTGGAGCCAGGCGCACATGAGCGACTACTTCTTCAACACGGTCGTGGTGGTGGGCTGCTCGCTCGTCGGGACGCTGCTGCTCGGCTCGATGGCGGCGTACGTACTGGCGCGGTTCGACTTCCCCGGCAACCGTTTCCTCTACTACCTGTTCATCGGCGGGATGAGCTTCCCGATCATCCTGGCGCTGGTTCCGCTGTTCTTCGTCATGAACAACATGGGCCTGTTGAACACGCGGCACGGACTGATCATGGTCTACATCGCGTACTCGCTGCCGTTCACCGTCTTCTTCCTCACCTCGTTCTTCCGGACGCTGCCGAGCTCGGTGGCGGAAGCGGCAATGCTCGACGGGGCCTCGCACACCCGGACGTTCTTCCAGGTGATGCTGCCGATGGCGAAGCCCGGCCTGATCAGCGTCGGTATCTTCAACTTCCTCGGGCAGTGGAACCAGTACATGCTGCCGACGGTGCTCAATACCGATCCGGGCCACCGGGTGCTCTCCCAGGGGCTGGTCGAACTGGCCAACAGCCAGGGATACAAGGGTGACTGGTCCGGTCTCTTCGCCGGTCTGGTGATGGCGATGCTGCCGGTCCTCGCGGCCTACATCATCTTCCAGCGTCAGGTCGTCGCAGGGCTCACCGCGGGTGCGGTGAAGTAGCACTCGCACCCTCCATACACACACGAACCGCCCGCCGGCCACGCGCCGACGGGCGGTTCGCGTGTGCGGGCGGCTGCCTCGGTGTGGGCAATGGTGCTCATCCGAGGCTTCGCATGCTCAAGGTCTTGACGGGGAGTACCCCAAAACGCTCAGCTTAGAGTTCACATGTTAGAGAAAACGGTAGGAGTGAGAGAGTCGATGGAGACTCCGGGGTCGCAGACATCTCTGCATCGCGCCAACCTTGAGCGGGTCGTGCGCGCGGTACGTATGGCCGGCTCACTCACCCAGGCGGAGATCGCACGGAGCACCGGCCTGTCAGCGGCCACCGTCTCCAACATCGTTCGCGAGCTGAAGGACGGTGGCACGGTCGAGGTGACCCCCACCTCGGCGGGCGGCCGCCGGGCCCGCAGCGTCTCGCTCAGCGGTGACGCGGGCATTGTGATCGGCGTCGACTTCGGGCATACGCATCTGAGGGTGGCGGTCGGCAATCTCGCCCACCAGGTGCTCGCCGAGGAGGCCGAGCCGATGGATGTCGACGCCTCGGCGGCGGAGGGGTTCGGGCGGGCGGAGCGGCTGGTCAAACGCCTGATCGAGACGACCGGGATCAGCCCGGACAAGGTGATCGGGGTCGGCCTCGGTGTTCCCGGCCCGATCGACGTCGAGTCCGGCACGCTGGGCTCCACGTCGATCCTGCCGGGCTGGACGGGCATCAACCCCAGCGAGGAGCTCGCAGGCCGTCTCGGCGTTCCGGTGTACGTCGACAACGACGCCAACCTCGGGGCGCTCGGCGAGCTGGTCTGGGGGAGCGGCCGCGGGGTCAAGGACCTCGCTTACATCAAGGTCGCCAGCGGTGTCGGCGCCGGTCTGGTGATCGACGGGCGCATCTACCGGGGGCCGGGTGGCACGGCCGGTGAAATCGGGCACATCACGCTCGACGAATCGGGCCCGGTGTGCCGTTGCGGCAACCGGGGGTGCCTGGAGACATTCACGGCCGCGCGCTACGTCCTGCCGCTGCTCCAGCCCAGTCACGGGCCCGATCTCACCATGGAACGGGTGGTCCAGCTGGCCCGCGGGGGCGATCCGGGCTGCCGTCGGGTGATCGGGGACGTCGGGCGGCACATCGGCAGCGGGGTGGCCAATCTCTGCAATCTGCTCAATCCCAGCCGGGTGGTGCTCGGCGGTTCGCTCGCGGAGGCGGGCGAGCTGGTGCTCGCGCCGATCCGCGACTCGGTTTCCCGCTATGCCATTCCCAGCGCCGCCAGGCAGCTCTCGGTGCTGCCCGGGGCGCTCGGCGGCCGGGCCGAGGTGCTGGGCGCGCTGGCCCTGGTGCTGAGCGAGATGGGGGATTCAACCCTTTTGGAAAGCAACCTGTCGACGGCGACCCCTGCCTTCACTTAGATAACGAATGGCACCGTTGTCATCTCGTTAAGGATTTACTCCTTGACGCTGACGTTGCGGCCGAGTTGACTTCCAGCCACCTCGGCCGCAACGTTGCGGCCTCGTCAGGGAGGCAAACCCGCAATGAACGCAATGACGCGACGCATCGTCATAGGCACGGCCGCAGTTTCGATGGCCGTCTCCCTCGCAGCCTGCGGCAAGGCGGGTGGCGACAAGGACAGCGGCAGCGGTGGCGACGGCAAGACCATCGGTCTGCTGCTGCCGGAGAACAAGACCACGCGTTACGAGACGTTCGACCGCCCCATCATGGAGGCGAAGATCAAGGCGCTCTGCGCCGACTGCGAGGTCAAGTACAACAACGCCGCGCAGGACACCGAGACCCAGAAGAAGCAGTTCGACGCGCTCGTCACGCAGGGTGTGAAGGTCATCATCCTCGACACCGTCGACTACAAGGCCGCGAAGTCCTGGGTCCAGCAGGCCGCGAAGAAGGACGTCAAGGTCGTCGCGTACGACCGTCTCGCGGAGGGGCCGATCTCCGCCTATGTGTCGTACGACAACGAGAAGATCGGCCAGCTCCAGGGTGAGGAACTGGTCAAGGCGCTGGGCGCCAAGGCCAAGGACAGCAACGTTGTCATGATCAACGGCTCGCCGACCGACCCGAACGCCCCCTTCTTCAAGAGGGGCGCGCACAGCGTCCTCGACAAGCAGGTCAAGAAGGTCGTCTACGAGCAGGACATCCCGGACTGGTCGGCGGACGAGGCCAACAAGAAGATGGGAGCGGCCATCGACTCCCTGGGCAAGGACGGCTTCCAGGGTGTCTACTCCGCCAACGACGGCATGGCCGGCGGCATCATCACGGCCCTGAAGAAGCAGGGTGTGAAGGTTCCGGTCGGCGGTCAGGACTCCGAGCTCGCCGGTCTGCAGCGCATCATCGCGGGCGAGCAGACCTTCTCGATCTACAAGCAGATCAAGCCGGAGGCCGAGACCACCGCCGAGATCGCCGTCAGGCTGCTCAAGGGCGAGAAGATCGACGATCTGGCCCCGATCAAGGTCGACAGCCTCTCGGGCGAGTTCAAGGGCACCCCGTCGAAGCTGTACGACGCCTCGGTCGTGACCAAGGAGAACATCGCCTCCACGATCGTCGCGGACAAGGTCTACAAGGTCGAGGAGATCTGCACCGCCCAGTACAAGGCGGCCTGCGACGCAGCCGGCATCAAGTAACACCCGAGGGCAAGCTCCCCCGGGCACCTCTGCCAGTCCGGCACCCACCCCGTCAACGCCCCGCAAGCGGGGGTGGGCGCCGGACTCCTTCCCAGGTCCGGTCGTCTGACCGCCGCCGCCCCCTCGGGCGACGGCGGCGGCCCGACGACGGGGCCTGGAGGCACGTCGTCACCCCGCCGTCCGTCGAGCGACGGCCCTCCGGGGCAGGACAGTGGTCGGACGACGGCCCTACCCCCCTGTGCTCAGCAGCACCATCCCCGCCGGTCAGGCGGCGAAGGAGATGATTCACGTGTCCGCTACGCCCGTGCTGGCGTTGCGCGGAATCTCCAAGCGGTTCGGCGCCGTCCAGGCGCTCACCGACGTGGACCTGGAGATTCACCCCGGCGAAGTGGTTGCCCTGGTCGGCGACAACGGCGCCGGCAAGTCGACCCTCGTCAAGACCATTTCGGGTGTCCACCCGATCGACGAAGGCGCCATCGAGTGGGAGGGCGAGACGGTCCGGATCAACCGGCCGAACGACGCCCAGGAGCTCGGAGTCGCCACCGTCTACCAGGACTTGGCCCTCTGCGACAACCTCGATGTCGTCGCCAACCTCTTCCTCGGCAGCGAACTGCGCAAGGCCTCCGTCCTCGACGAGATCGCGATGGAGAAGCGCGCCAAGGAACTGCTGGACACGCTGTCCATCCGGATCCCCAGCGTCCGCATCCCGGTCGCCTCGCTCTCCGGTGGTCAGCGCCAGGTTGTGGCCATCGCCCGCGCCCTGATCGGCGACCCCAAGGTCGTCATCCTGGACGAGCCGACCGCGGCCCTCGGCGTCGAACAGACCGCCCAGGTCCTCGACCTGGTCGAGCGGCTGCGCGAGCGTGGCCACGGCGTCATCCTCATCAGCCACAACATGGCCGACGTGCGCGCCGTCGCGGACAAGGTCGCGGTGCTCCGCCTGGGCCGCAACAACGGTGTCTTCGACGTCGCGAGCACCTCCCACGAAGAGATCATCGCCGCGATCACCGGCGCCACGGACAATGCCGTCACGCGCCGCCAGGCACGCACAGATACGAAGGAGGACGCGAAGTGAGCGACCTCGCCAAGACCCCCGGGACTTCCACCGAGAAGCCCGCCGCCACGGCACCGGCCGCCGAGCAGCCGGCAGCCCCGATCCCCGCCGTGGACCCGCGGCTCCTCGTACGTGAAGAGGGCTTCAAGGGCTACTGGTCGGAGTTCACCCGCAAGGTACGTGGTGGTGAGCTGGGTTCCCTGCCGGTCTTCGTCGGCCTGATCGTCATCGCGATCGTCTTCCAGTTCCAGAACAGCAACTTCCTCTCCGCCAGTTCCGTCGCCAACGTCGCGGTCTACAGCTCCGGCCTCGGCATCATGGCGGTCGGCATCGTGTTCGTCCTGCTGCTCGGCGAGATCGACCTCTCGGTCGGCTCCGTAGCCGGCGTCGGCGCGGCCGTCTGGGCCGTACTCAACGTCAACAACGGCTGGAACGAGTGGCTGGCGATCATCGTCGCCGTGCTCTCCGGAACGGCTCTCGGCGCGCTGCACGGCTTCTTCTTCGCCAAGATCGGTGTACCGGCGTTCGTCGTCACCCTGGCGGGCTTCCTCGGCTGGAGCGGTCTTCAGGACTGGATGATGGGCGGGGAAGGCTCGATCAACACGCCGTCCGGCAGCGCCGTCGAGAACCTGACCAACTACTTCTTCGAGGACAAGGCCGCCGGCTACGGACTCGCCCTGGTCGCCGTCCTCGCGTATGCCGCCTCGCTCCTGGTGGACAGCAGGCGCCGCAAGGCCGCAGGCCTGCCCGCCCGGCCGACCAGCGAGGTCGTGCTGCGCACCGCCGTCGTCGCGGTCCTGTGCTTCGTCGTCGCGTATGTCCTGAACGAACCCGAGGGCGCCCGTGGCCTGCCGCTCGCCCTGGTGCTCTTCCTCGCCGTCCTGGTCGTCGCGGACTTCGTCGCCCGGCGCACGAGCTTCGGCCGTCAGGTCTTCGCGGTCGGCGGTAACCCGGAGGCCGCGCGCCGTGCCGGTATCAACGTCGACCGGGTCCGGATCACCGTCTTCGCCCTGTCCGGCACGCTGGGCGCCTTCGGCGGCCTCTTCATCGCCAGCCTCTCCGGCGGCGCCACCAAGAGCGTCGGCGGCGGCAACACACTGATGCTGGTCATCGCCGCCGCCGTCATCGGCGGCACCAGCCTCTTCGGAGGCCGGGGCAAGGTCTGGTCCGCGCTGCTCGGCATGATCGTGATCCAGTCGATCCAGCAGGGCCTGAACATGATCGGTATGGCCAACGCCATTCAGTACATGATCACCGGCGCGGTTCTGCTGGCCGCCGTGGTCATCGACTCGGTCTCCCGCCGCACCCAGAAGACCGCAGGCCGCGCGTAACATCACGCCCGCCCGATCCAGTGCCCGGCGCCCGATTCGGGCGCCGGGCACTGTCGGCTGCGGGGAGGGGTGTGACAGCACACCCCCTGCCCGATGCGGGCGACGACGGACGGAACATTAGACTCATCGGATCGGCATGCTCGACCAGCTCGAACGCAAGGAGGAACGGGTGGCTCTGCTGACCCGCATCGGTGGACCGCGTGACCTGGACCGGCTCACTCCCGAGCAGCTGGACCAGCTCGCCGAAGAGATCCGGACCTTCCTCGTCGACGCCGTTTCGAAGACCGGCGGCCACCTCGGCCCCAACCTGGGCGTGGTCGAGCTGACCATCGCCCTGCACCGGGTCTTCGATTCGCCGAAGGACAAGGTGCTGTTCGACACCGGTCACCAGAGCTATGTGCACAAGCTCCTCACCGGTCGCCAGGACTTCTCGAAGCTCAAGAGCAAGGGCGGCCTCTCCGGCTACCCCTCCCGCGCCGAGTCCGAACACGACATCATCGAGAACTCGCACGCCTCCACCGTGCTCGGCTGGGCCGACGGCCTCGCCAAGGCCAACGAGGTGCTGAAGAAGGACGACCACGTCGTCGCGGTCATCGGCGACGGCGCGCTCACCGGCGGTATGGCCTGGGAGGCGCTGAACAACATCGCCGCTGCCAAGGACCGCCCCCTCGTCATCGTCGTCAACGACAACGAGCGCTCCTACGCCCCGACCATCGGCGGCCTCGCCAACCACCTCGCCACCCTGCGCACCACCGACGGCTACGAGCGCTTCCTGGCCCGCGGCAAGGACATCCTGGAGCGCACCCCCGTCGTCGGGAAGCCGCTGTACGAGACGCTGCACGGCGCCAAGAAGGGGCTGAAGGACTTCATCGCCCCGCAGGGCATGTTCGAGGACCTCGGCCTGAAATACGTCGGTCCGATCGACGGGCACGACATCGAGGCCCTGGAGTCCGCGCTCCAGCGCGCCAAGCGCTTCGGCGGGCCCGTCATCGTGCACTGCCTCACCGAGAAGGGCCGCGGCTACACCCCCGCCCTGCTCGACGAGGCCGACCGCTTCCACGCCGTCGGCAAGATCCACCCCGACACCGGTCTCCCGGTCGCCACCTCGGGCCTCGACTGGACCTCTGTCTTCGGTGAGGAGATGGTCAAGCTCGGCAAGGAGCGCAAGGACATCGTCGCGATCACCGCGGCCATGCTCCAGCCGGTCGGCCTGACCAAGTTCGAGAAGGCGTTCCCGGACCGGATCTACGACGTCGGCATCGCCGAGCAGCACGGCGCGGTCTCCGCGGCCGGCCTCGCCACCGGCGGACTGCACCCCGTCTTCGCGGTGTACGCCACCTTCCTCAACCGCGCCTTCGACCAGGTCCTCATGGATGTCGCCCTGCACAAGTGCGGTGTGACGTTCGTCCTGGACCGGGCCGGTGTCACCGGCACGGACGGTGCCTCGCACAACGGCATGTGGGACATGTCGATCCTGCAGTGCGTGCCGACCCTGCGGATCGCCGCCCCGCGCGACGCCGACCAGGTCCGCGCCCAGCTGCGCGAGGCCGTCGAGGTCGACGACGCCCCGACCGTGGTCCGCTTCTCCAAGGGTGCCGTCGGCCCGGCGGTCAAGGCCGTCGGCAGGGTCGGCGGCATGGACGTCCTGCGCGAGCCCGGCACCATCCGGCCGGACGTCCTCCTGGTCTCCGTCGGCGCGCTCGCCCCGATGTGCCTGGAGATCGCCGATCTGCTGGATGCCCAGGGCATCTCGACGACCGTCGTCGACCCGCGCTGGGTCAAGCCGGTCGACGAGGCCATGGCCCCGCTCGCCGAGCAGCACCGGGTCGTCGTCACCGTCGAGGACAACAGCAGGGCCGGCGGCGTCGGCTCCGCCGTCGCCCAGGCGCTGCGCGACGCCGGGGTGGACGTACCGCTGCGCGACTTCGGCATCCCGCCGCGCTTCCTCGACCACGCTTCCCGCAAGGAGGTCATGGCCGAGATCGGACTGACCGCGCCGGACATCGCCCGTCAGGTCACCGGCCTGGTCGCCAAGCTGGACGGCCGCTACGACACGGACACGGACAGCAGCTCCGTGATCGAGCCCGTCCGCGACTGACCCGTACGACCCCGGTCCTCGCGGCCGGTGCGCGATACGGCCAATGGGCCGGTCGACCACCCTGTACGAGTGGTCCGACCGGCCCATTCGCGTGAAATCGCCCGATGCGGAGCCCTGCGCCGCAAATACGGTCCCAATCATGGCGTACACGACGAGTGCGTGGAGGTACGCCGGTGACTGCCCAGCAGGACACACCACCCAGCAGTGGCGGACTGTTCCGGACCAAGACGGTCGAACAGTCCATCCGCGATACCGAGGAGCCGGAGCACGCGCTCAAGAAGTCCCTCTCCGCGCTGGACCTCACAGTCTTCGGAGTGGGCGTCATCATCGGCACCGGCATCTTCGTGCTCACCGGCAAGGTGGCCAAGGAGACCGCGGGCCCCGCCACCGCCCTCGCCTTCGTGGCCGCGGCCATCGTCTGCGCCCTGGCCGCGCTCTGCTACGCCGAGTTCGCCTCCACCGTCCCGGTCGCCGGTTCCGCCTACACCTTCGCGTACGCCTCGCTCGGCGAACTGGTCGCCTGGATCATCGGCTGGGACCTGGTGCTGGAGTTCGCACTCGGCACGGCGGTGGTGGCGGTCGGCTGGTCCGGTTATGTCCGCTCGCTGATGGACAACTTCGGCTGGAGCATGCCCGAAGTGCTCTCCGGACCCGACGTGGCGAAAGGATTCGGCTTCGACATCCTGGCCTTCGCCCTGGTACTCGTCCTGACCGTCGTGCTGGTGCTCGGCATGAAGCTCTCCGCCCGGGTCACCACCATTGTGGTCGCCATCAAGATCGCCGTGGTCCTGATCGTGATCATCGCGGGACTGTTCTTCGTCAACGCCGCCAACTACTCGCCCTTCATCCCCGAGGCACAGCCGCAGCCCTCCGGTTCCGGACTGACCGCACCGCTGATCCAGCTGATCTTCGGCTATGCGCCCACGAACTTCGGCGTCCTGGGCATCTTCACCGCCGCCTCCGTCGTCTTCTTCGCCTTCATCGGCTTCGACGTGGTGGCCACCGCCGCCGAGGAGACGAAGGTTCCGCAACGTGACATGCCACGTGGCATCCTTGCTTCGCTCTTCATCTGCACCGTGCTCTATGTCGCCGTGTCACTGGTGGTCACGGGCATGCAGCACTACAGCGAGCTGTCGGTCGAGGCCCCGCTTGCCGATGCCTTCAAGGCCGTCGGCCACCCCGTCTACGCGGGATTCATCAGCTTCGGCGCAGCGATCGGCCTCACCACGGTCTGTCTGATCCTGCTGCTCGGACAGACCCGGGTGTTCTTCGCGATGAGCCGTGACGGTCTGCTCCCGAGGTTCTTCTCCGTGACGCACCCCCGCTTTCGCACCCCGTACCGCCCGACCATCCTGCTCGGCGTGATCATCGCGATCGTCGCGGGTTTCACGAGCATCAACGAACTGGCGACGCTGGTGAACATCGGCACGCTCTTCGCGTTCGTCGTCGTGGCCCTGGGCGTCATGGTGCTGCGCCGCACCCGCCCCGATCTGCATCGCGCGTTCCGCACCCCGTGGGTGCCGCTGCTCCCGATCCTCTCGGTGGCCGCCTCGGTCTGGCTGATGCTCAATCTGCCGGCCGAGACCTGGCTGCGGTTCGCCATCTGGATGGCCATCGGCGTGGTCATCTACTTCGCGTACGGGCGCAGGCACAGCCGGATCGACGAGCCCGTCGGCCGGCCGTAGATCAGTCGCTGCGCGACGGAGGCAGCGGCCGTACAGCACGGGGGCCCACGCACTGCGCTCCGTACGCCTCCACCCGCTGCCGCAGCCCCCGGTCGGCGGTGACGACCACACAGATACGGGCCGCCGGACGGGACATGGCGTCGGCGACCAGCTCGACGATTCGGTCGTCACCGCTCCCGGGCGCCGATTCCACCCGTACCCCGGGAAGCGATTCGACGCCCCGGGCCGCGCCCTCGACGACGAGGATCAGCTCGGCGGGACCGGGAAAGGAGTCCGGACCGTCCGCGGCGAACGGGACCAGCGAATCCCGCAGCCGTACGGCCGCCCCACGCCGGTCCCGCCACCATCCGTCCGGTACCGACCCGACCACATTGGCCGCGTCGACGATCACCAGGGTCGGTTCGCTCAGCATCCCCGAAGGGTGCCATGTACCGACCGCGGCCGGAGACCGTCAGCCGCCGGTGGCCGGGGACTTCTTCGCGGACTCCGGGATCGTGACGTCCTCGCGGATCGCCTTCCACAACGAGTTGGCCTGCGGCTGCGCCGCCACGACCCGGTTCGGATCGGCCTTGTCGTACGCCACCGGGAGCATGATCGTCTCCATCGAGGCAGGATCGACGCCCTGCATGGAGCGGGCGAACTTCGAGAGCGACGTCAGCGAGGCGAGACCTTCGTCGGTCGTCAGCGACTCGGTCGCCGAGTTGGCGATCTTGTACGTGTTCGTCGGGCTGCTCAGCAGATCCTGCGACTTGACCTCGCTCAGCAGCGCCAGCAGGAACTGCTGCTGCAGGCCGATCCGGCCGAGGTCGCTGCCGTCCCCGATGCCGTGCCGGGTGCGTACGTACGCGAGCGACTGGGTGCCGTCGAGCTTGTGCGGCCCCGCGGTGAGGTCGAGGCCGGACGACTTGTCGTGGATGTCCTGCGGAACATCGACCGTGACGCCGCCGATCGCGTCGACCAGATCCTTGAACCCGGCGAAGTTGATCTCCAGGTAGTGGTCGATCCGGACCTTGGACATCTTCTCGACGGTCTTGACCACACAGGCCGGACCGACCTGCGAATAGACGGAGTTGAACATCACGCGGTTCGCCGACGGAACGGCCGAGCCGTCGGCCTTCGTGCACTCGGGCCGGGTCACCAGGGTGTCACGGGGTATGGACACGGCGACGGCCTTGGTACGGCCCTCGGGAATGTGTACCACCATCGCGGTGTCGGAACGGGCGCCGCTGACGTTTCCGCCGCCGCCCAGCTCCTTGTTCTCGGCACCGGCCCGGGAGTCGGAGCCGAGAACCAACAGGTTCTGACCGCTGGTCGGCAGCTTCTCGGGGCGGTCGCCGCCGAGCGCCTTGTCGATGTCGACGCCCTTGATGTTCCCGTCGAGGCTGCTGTAGAGCCAGTAGACGGTGCCACCGCCGGCGAGCAGCAGCACGAGCAGAACACCAAGGGTGATCTTGAGGCCGCGGCGGCGCTTTCTGGGGGCCCGTCTTGACTGGCGGTCATGGGCTATGTGCGATCCGGTGTCAGTGTTCTGATCTGTCATGGATTTGTCTGGTTCTTCCGTCGGGACACGCCTGAATGCGTGCGGGAGGAGAGGAATGGGTAACGGGCGGGCCATATGTGCCGAAGTCGCTCCGTGGGGTACCGCGCTTCTGCCCAGGCATGATTCGTGCCTCAAAGTCGCATTGTGCGACAGGAATCACCCAGAAATCGCCCTCTGTCGAGTAGTATTGTGACATCAGTTGTTGCTGTTATGGCGAAACTGGACGCTCGACAGAGACACATGGGACTCCGACCAACGCCGTTCGGCACCGGAGAAAGCATTCAGTGGAGAACGGTCGGGGAACGATGAGTTTGCGTACTGGGCGTAGGCGTGCCGCAGTTCGTTCCGGGAGGGGCCCTGCCGACCCGGCCCAGCGGGCCGCGGCGGCACCGGAGGCACTGGCGGCAGCACCGCCGAGGGCCGGCTGGCTGATATCCGCGCCGGACGGCCGTCTCACCGCGTACGCCCCGGCCCGGACCGGGGGTGTCGTCCGCTGGACCGAGACGCCCGAGGGCCGCAACGGCTGGACACCGGCCGAATGCCTGCTTCCCGACCACCGGCTGCTTCCGTACCTCTCCGTGGCACACGGCTCGACAGGCTTCGTCGACCTGTTCGGCCTGCGGCGCAAGGGCGACAGCCCCCAGGCGCCCGTCGAGATCGTGTACGCCTCCCAGTACCAGACCGGCCGTCCGATGACCGGCTGGCACACGATCGGCAACCCGCATGCCAACGACGCCGAGCAGGCCGCGGCCATCGGCGCGCCCGTCGCCGTTGTCGACGGCGGCGACGCGCTCCATGTCTTCGTCCGCAATGCCGTCGGGGGCGTGTCCACCCGCAGGCGTGACCCCAAAGGCGTGTGGGGCAAGTGGACGGCCATGCCGTGCAAGCGGGTGCGGGAGGGACTGTCCGCCGTCGTCACACGTTCCGGTCGCATCGAACTCTTCATGCCCGCCGACAAGGGGGTGTACGTCTGGCGTCAGGAAGCCCCGGGGGGCCCGTTGGACCGCGCCCCGAACCTGGTCTTCATCGCCCGGCCCGACACGGCCTGCGGCACCGAGTCCTACGAGGGCAGGATCACCCACTACTGGCGTGACGAGGAGTCCGGCGAGGTGGTCGCGTACCGCCTGCCGGCAGCGGGTGCCCCGGATGTGCCGCCCGCCCCGCTGGGCGGGCACTCGGGCCGCGGACCTCTCGCCCTCACCCGGTGCCTCGTCGACGGCTACGACTGCACCGTGCTGGCCCAGAGGGAGGAGACGGACACTCTTGCCCTCACCGCCTACCCGACCGAGCTGGAATCCGCCGGAGCCTGGTGGGCGGACACCCGTGAACCCTGCGAGGGCACGCCGGCGCTCGCCCTGGACCGGAACGGGCGGCTGGTCGTCGCGATCATCGGCCGGGACGGCCGGCTGAACGTCACCAGGCAGCGCACCGACCAGCAGGGAATGGCACTGGAGGGCTGGCTGCGGCTGTGAGCCGCTGCCGGTGATCCGAGTGCGGTGCCCCCGGCCCGCTGTTCCGGTCATGTCCCATGTACCGCCGTCACTCGGCCTTCTCGGAGACCCGGACGGACAGCTCCGTACCGGCCGTGTAGTACGGCTTCACCATGACCGGCTGCCCCTCATCGGTGGGCACGACCACGGTGGGATAGGCGAACACACTCTTCACGTCCACCACATCCGTCAGGAAACGGCCCAGCCGCGCTACGACCGGGTCGTGGCGTCGGCCGACCCACAGGTCCCACAGTTCGTGCCGGGAAACCAGATGCTCGGACAGATCGGATGCGGGCAGCGAGAAGGAGAAGTCCGCGCCGCCGGAGGAGACACCGGGCAGCCAGAAACCCGATTCCTCGACACCGCGTCTGCGCATCAGCAGCAAGGGCTCCGCAGTGCCGAAGTCGGAGCCGTAGAGCAGGCCCCGCAGATTTATGACTCCTTGGTCGACCCAGACCTCGGTCGCCTCGGCGTGACGCTCCCGGGTCCAGGTACGCAGCGCGAGATGGCCACTCTCGGAGGCGTAGGGAAGCTGCACCACGGTGTACGCGGGTCCGGTGGCCACCGGACCGAAGCCACGCAGATCCAGGGTTCCGGGCCGCACCTTCGTCGGCTTGCCCTCCCCGGTGTCCAGATGGACGTCCCAGCGGCCCTCCGCGAGGACACCCGGGTCCGATGGGACGAGGGCCTCGTACTGATGAGGAGCGGGCCCCTCGGCCGGCACCAGCGGCAACGTGACGGGCCGTTCGTCGCGCGCCGCCTTCCGCTTGCGCAGCACCAGTCGGAGGTCGTCGCGGCCGTCCCGCACACCTTCCAGGCGCAGATTGATCAGCCCGCTCGGCGCCACCGAGCAGGAGACGGTGACCTCGGCGGCGGGGCGGGCCTCCCGGCGGGTCCTGCGGGCCATTCTGATGACATTCTCGAACCGTCCCGCCGAGACCTCCGGACCGTAGGCACGGGCATCCTCCCGCGCCTGGCGGCCCAGCGCGACGCGTGCCGGGGCGTCGTCGATCAGGCGCAGCAGCGCGGCGGCGAACGCGTCGACATCGTCCACCGGAGTGAGCAGGCCATTGATCTCATGGCGGACGATCTCCTGCGGCCCGCCCGGGCAGGCGGTGGAAACGACAGGCACTCCGCACCGCATGGCCTCAGCCGGCGCCAGACCGAAGGACTCCCGGTCCGACGTCAAGGCGGCGATGGCGGCCGCGGCCCACTGAGCCTCCAGCCGAGGCTCCTCCATCATCAGGAACACATGGTTGTACAGGTCCAGTTCGGCCACCAGGGCCCGCAGTTGACCGTACTCCGGACCGGTCCCGAAGATCCGCAACTGCCAGTCCGGATGGTGCTCCACGACCCGCGCGAACGCCTGGACGAGCAGGTCGAAACGCTTCTCCGGAACCAGTCGCCCGGCAGCCATCACCACCCGGGACCGTCCGTCGGCGGGCCGCACCCGGGGATCGGGCACGCAGTCGGGATGGGCGTAGACCGCGATATCGCCCGCCAGCCCCGCCTCGGTGATCGCCTTCGCCTCGTCGGCGCTCGGCACCACAACCGCGTCGAGCCTTCCCAGCCCGGCCCAGGCCCGGCTCTGTTCCTGAGCGGAGAGCGCGGTGCTCAACTTGTGCAACTGGCCCAGGCGCAGCGCCCGCGGCCGGCCCCAGCGCGCGACATAGGCGGCCAGTTCGAGGCTGGTGCCGACGATCACCTGTGCCTGGCTCGCCCGCAGGTGCTCCTCGACCTTGTCGTCCGTCAACTGGCTGTAGCGCCAGGACATCTCCTGCGTACGCGGAATGATCCGGGACGGAGTGAGCCTTGCACATCCTGTTTGTCCGGACGACGGCCTTCGCGCAGATCGAGCAGTGAGACGATCCGTACCCCGTGGGCGGGCGCGATGGCGGGACGGTCGAGCCAGCGGAACACCGAGACCACCCGGACCTCGTGCGTATCGGCGAGCGCTCCCGCGAGGTTGAGCACGGCGCGGGTCGAGCCGTCCGCGGCGTAGGCGTTCTGAATCAGGAATTCGATCTTCATCGCGTCGCCGCGGTTTTCTCGTACGGGCTCGGAAGCGGAAAGTACGCCTCGAAGAAGGGGTGGATCAGCGCTTCCTGATCGGCCACATCGTCCTCGGTGGTGAAGGAATCGTTCACACAGAAGACCGCCGCGTCACGCCGCTTGAGCAACCGGTCCAGTTTCTTGGAGAGCTGGACCATCGAGAGATGGAGATAGGCGTACGGAATGGTGTCGGGCACCCCGCGCCCCGTGAAGTAGGAGTAGTACGGATACATGCAGGTGCCGACGTCGATATCGGTCCGGCTGCGGAATCGCGCGGCCGCGGTTGCCCGGAACACCTCCGCGAACTCCCGCTCCATCTCCTCCAGCACACTGCGCCGCAGCGGCACAGGGGTGTGCTTCATCGCATCGATGATGGTGCGGCCGAACCGGTCCTCCAGCAGGGCCCGGACGTTCTTGCGGGCCACCTCGTGCGGCAGGTCTTCCGGCTGAACCGGTCCCATGGGGATGCGGACGCTGTCCGGGTAGTACTTGGACGCCCCGTTGGGCAGGAAGAACTCGTGCGGGGTGATCGGCCGGCCGACGAACACATCGTCGTTGAAGTGGATGAAGTGCTCCGAAAGCCCCGGCACCCGGTGCAACTGGGCACTGATTGCATGAGAGTTGAAGACCGGCAGCCGGCTGGTCTCACGGAAGATCTCCCGGTGCGAGACCACGGTGATGCCTTCGGCCGCCTCATCGAGCCACTGGGGGACCTGATCGTCGGTGACCAGGAAGACGTGCCGCACCCAGGGTGCGTACATGTGGAGCGAGCGCATCGAGTAGAGCAGCTCGTCACGGTTGATGTAGCGCCCGGCGCTCGCCGATTCCTCGTGGAAGACGTCGCCGGAAGCCTCGGCGCGGCGGCGCTGCCAGGCGGGGTCGTCGCTGTCCACCCAGGTGTAGACGACATCGATGGGGAAGGTGATCTCGTCGGCGCCGGTGCAGACGAATTCCTGTCGGGTCGGCAGTCCGCTCCGTTCCGGTTTCCGACCCCAGCGGCGCTGCTTGTGCGGGACGTCCGCCTGCGGTGGGGCGAGGCGGGAGAAGCGGTGCGGCGAGACGAGCGTCATTTCGCCGTGCGCAGGCAGGAAGCTCGCGCCCCGGTTGATCCGCGGCGGTAGCAGCCGCCCTTCCTCCTCCCGCCAGAACTCGATGTCACAGCCGTACTCGGTGCCGTACACCAGCTCACCCGACGGATCGGCCTGGAACCAGACGGCACGCAGCACGTCGACGGTCTCCAGCCCCTGCCAGGACGCCTCGCGGGATCCGAGGTGCAGCAACTCGCTGGTGCGCTGGACGGGCACCTTGCGCTGGATGTACCCGGGGCTTCTCCTGAAGAGCGGCCGCAGCGTCTGGGCGACCCGTCCCCGATCGGTGTCCCGGACGCCGATCGCGGACGACGTGTCCTCGGTTCCGGGCACCACGAAGTGCTCGACGCCGGCCTGGGTCAGCGCCGCGGACACCAGCGACAGGTGCTGGGCGCGGACCTCGAGCGGCGTGAGGCCGGGCTGCACGTGCGCCAGGCGGCGGTGCATGCCTACGGGAACCTCGTGCAACCCCGGTGGCAACGGGTGCTGCGGACGGGCGACCGCGGCGTTGATCGGGTGGATCACCGAATTCTCCAGTACATCAGTGCGTCCTCAAGACGCCGGAACGACTCCGTCGGGCCCGGGCCTGCGGGACAGGACCCCGGGCGCCGGACGAGTCAGACGGAGGCCAGCGGCTGGCCGGGCGTCAGATCGACGGCGGTCCTGCTCGCGGCCGCCGAGAGTACGGCTTCGGCCACCGCGACAGTCCCGGTGGCCTGCTCCAGCGTCACGATGTCGGCCTCCTTGCCGAGCACGGCGTCACGGAAGGTTTCGTGCTCGACCAGCAGGGGTTCGCGCTTGACGATCGCGTAGCGCGTCACGTCACCCTCGGAGACGCCCCGGAACTGCCGCAGTCCCTCCCACTCGGTGGGCTGCGAGCCGTTCGCGTAGAACCACAGGTCCGCGGTGAGAGTGTCGGCCACGAAGCAGCCGTGCTCACCCGTCACGATGGTGACCCGCTCCTTGAGCGGGGACAGCCAGTTGACGAGATGGCTGGTGACGGCTCCGCCCGAGAGGTGTCCGACGAACGCCACCATGTCCTCATGAGCCCGGCCGCTGCGCGAAACGGTTGCCGAACTCACCGACTCATAACGGCTATTGGTCAGCCATGCGGTCAGGTCGATGTCGTGCGTGGCCAGGTCGTACACCACGCCGACGTCCGCGATACGGGCCGGGAAGGGGCCCTGGCGGCGTGTCACTATCTGGTAGATGTCGCCGAGTTCGCCCAGATCCAGACGGGCGCGCAGCTCGCGGAGGGCCGGGTTGAAGCGCTCGATGTGTCCGACGCCGGCCACCAGGCCGCGTTCCTCGAAGGCCCGCCTGATCGTCTCGGCCGATCGCACCGAGGGGGCGATCGGCTTCTCGATGAGAACGTGGATACCACGTCCGGCCAGATCGAGGGCGACCTCTTCGTGCAGCGCCGTGGGGCAGGCGACGACCGCGTAGTCGATCCCTTCGGCCGCGAGCTCGGCCACCGAGCGCACCACGGGCACGCCCGAGGGGGCGCTGCTCGGGTCGGCCACCGGGTCCGCCACGGCGACGAGTTCGACGCCCTCCAGGCCGTGCATGACACGGGCGTGGTTGCGGCCCATCGAGCCGAGACCGATCAGTCCCGCCCGCAGCGGCTTCTGCGTGCTCATGCCTGGTCTCCCACGACCTCGTTGACGGTGGCCATCAGGCGGTCGAGCTCCTGCGACGTGAGCATCGGATGGACGGGTATGGAGAGCGCCTCCGCCGCGGCCCGCTCGGTCTCGGGCAGATCGCCGACGGCGTATCCGAGCACCTTCTCGCCGGTCGCGAACGGCGCCAGACGGTGTACCGGAGTGGGGTAGTAGACGGCGTTGCCGATGCCCCGCTCCTGCAGTTCGCGCGATACCGCGTCGCGGTGCTCGCTGCTCCCGGCGCCCACCCGGATCGTGTACTGGTGATAGACGTGCTCCGCCCCTTCCGCGACCGGCGGGATGACCACTGCGCGCAGGCCGGCGTCGAGCGCGGCCGCGTTGGCCCGGCGCTGTTGCGTCCAGGTGTCGAGACTGCGCAGCTGTACGCGGCCGATCGCGGCGGCGACATCGGTCATCCGGACGTTGAAACCGACGATCTCGTTGGCGTACCGCTGCTCCATGCCCTGGTTGCGCAGCAGACGGAGGGTCCGGGCGACCGCGGCGTCGCCGGTGGTGACCATGCCGCCTTCGAGGCTGTGCATGTTCTTGGTCGGGTAGAAGCTGAAGCAGGCGGCCGCACCGAAAGCACCCACCGGCGTGCCGTCCAGCGAGGCACTGTGGGCCTGTGCCGCGTCCTCCACGATCGCGAGACCGTGCCGCTCGGCCAGCGCGGTGAACCGGCCCATCGCGGCCGGATGCCCGTAGAGGTGCACGGGCATGATCGCCGCGGTACGCGGGGTGATCGCGGCCTCGGCCGCCTGCGGGGAGAGACAGAAACTGTCGCGCTCGATGTCCGCGAAGACCGGGGTCGCGCCGACCAGGCGGACGGCGTTGGCGGTTGCCGCGAAGGTGAAGGACGGGACGATCACTTCATCGCCGGGACCGATGCCGAGCGCCATCAGCGACAGGTGCAGCGCACTGGTACCGGAGTTGACCGCGACGCAGTGCCGGCCGTCGACGAACTTCGAGAACTCCTCCTCGAAGGCGGCGACCTCGGGGCCCTGGGCGACCATGCCGCTGCGCAGTACGCGTACGGCGGCTTCGATCTCGTCCTCTCCGATCACCGGAGCTGCTGCGCGGATCACGCGCTGGTCATTGGTCATCGTTCCACTTCACAAAGGTCGGGGTGCTGGGTGTTGCTCAAAGCGGCCGGTGTCCGACCGGTTCGCGGGAGGCTGTGGCGAGCCCGGTCCGGGTCGCTCATAGGGGCTGGGTACGGGGAAGTAGCTCTCCAGGAAGGTCTTCAGCATCGACGTGCGGGCCTCCGCCGTGTCGGGGTCGTCCACCGTGTCGTTGATGCAGAAGGTGTGGTAGTCGCGCTGGGCGAGCAGGCGGTTCAGATGCCGTTCGGTGTTCGGCGCGGCCAGATCCAGGTAGGTGTAGCGGATCTTTCCCGTCACGGAACGGCTCGTCTGCTGCCCGTAGTAGTGGTGCAGCGAGGAGGTGATCGACAGGTCGCTGGAACTGCGGAACCGCGAGTGCTGGGTCAGCCGGTGCTCGGCCGCGTACCGCTCTTCGATCTCCTGGAGGATGTCGCGGCGCAGCGAGTGCGGCACATGCTTCATCTTCCTTGTCAGTACCCGGTCGAAGGTCCCGGCTATGACGACGCGGTTGTTCTTCGCGGCGATCTCCGACGGCGGGTCCTGCGGCGAGGGCGGGGTCATCGGGACCAGCGCGTTGGAGGGAAAGTACTTCGAGAGTCCATTGGCGTGGAAGAACTCTCCCGGCGTGACGCTGCGGCCGAGGAAGACGTCGTCGTTGAAGTACAGGAAGTGGTCGGAGAGGCCGGGAATGTGGTGCAGCTGGCTCTCGATGGCATGCGAGTTGAAGGTCGGCAGCGCGGTGGCGTCGCTGAAGATGTCGCGGTGGTGGACGACCTTCACGCCGGGGTGATCGCTGTTCAGCCAGGCCGGCACCTGACCGTCCGTGACCAGGTAGATGGTGCGCAGCCAGGGGGCGAACTGGTGCAGTGAACGCAAGGAGTAGCGCAGTTCGTCGCGGCTGGTGAAGCGTGCGGCGCTGACGGCCTGCTCGTGGTAGTCGGTTCGGCCCAGGGCGGTGGCCCTGCGGCGGATCCACTCCGGGTCGGCTCCGTCCACCCAGGTGTAGACGGCGTCCACTGGGAAGGTGACTTCGTCCGGGAGGGAGAGCGTGAACTCCGACCGGGTATCCACCGGCAGTGGGGTGCCCACAGCGCCGCTGATCGGTCCGGTGAAGTGGCTGACCGGTACCTGCACGGCACTTTCGGCGGCTACCACGGCCGTGGCGGTGAGGTTGGGGACGGGGGCGATCAGCAGGCCCTTGTCCTCGGCCCAGAACTCGATGACACAGGCGTGGTTGGGCCCCAGAGTCCAACGCCCCGTGGGGTCGGTGAGCAGCCACCAGATGCGCAGAATCGTTTCCTCACCGAGCTGCGACCAGGAGCCTCGCTGATCCGCGTGCAGCGGGCGGCCCCCCGTCGCGCCGCCCGCGAGGAGCGCGCCCTCGGCGAGCGGGCTCACCCGCAGCGCTCGTTCGGCCCGGGCTCGTTCGCTCGCGGGGACCGCGACGGCGGTCATCGTGACGGAATTGCCGCGCACGCAGAAGTGCGGGATGCCGTGGCGCTCCAGGACCTCGCAGACGCGCAGGAGGTTGGTGGCCCGGGCGACGGAGGCTGTCAGGCCTTCGGTGATCTCGGCGGCCCGTACCTTGCGTCCGGACCAGACCAGTCGTACGCCGGCCCGGTGTGTGTCACGGCGGAGTTGCTTGCTGAGCCGCAGGGCCAGGTGTTTGCGCAGGCCGCGCCAGGCGGCGCCCAGGCCCGCGAGGCACTGCTGAAGAAACAGCCGACTGTCCGCCGGGAAGATCCTCACGAGTCGCCGTCTCAGCGCATGGGGCAGGAGACGTCTGTAAAAGCGCACCAGTGTAGAGGCCTCGGGATTACCCATCGCTCGACTACCTCATGCTCCCCCGCTCTGCCTCTGGCCGAGCGACCACTACCGGTGACAACGACATGCTCATCTGCTCGATCCGGCGGAGTGTGGGGGTGGACGTCCACCGTTCAGTGCTGCCGAGTGAAACAAACGTGTCGCAGAGGTGAAGATTAACAAGAATCTAAGGTTGAGTCTGCAAGTAAAAGGTTCCGATCCGGCTACGTTCCGGACTTTTGGTATGCGAAAGCGGGCCGTACGAGGGGTTCGTACGGCCCGCCGGGGTTCCGCTTATGTGTTTTTCGTGAACGCCCGTCAGTTGATCAGTCGCACTAAGCCGGAACGCTCGCCACGCCCTGCGCCAGGAACTTCTTGCCGTTCACCCGCTCCGAGACACCCTCACGGTCCAGGTACGGCGTGATGCCGCCCAGGTGGAAGGGCCAGCCCGCGCCGGTGATCAGGCAGAGGTCGATGTCCTGGGCCTCGGCGACGACGCCCTCGTCCAGCATCAGACCGATCTCCTGCGCGACCGCGTCCAGGACACGGTCGCGGACCTGCTCCTCGGACAGGACGACATTGCCCTGCTTGAGGAGAGCGGCGACCTCCGGGTCGAGCTCCGGCTTTCCGGAGTCGTATACGTAGAAGCCGCGCTTGCCGGCCTTGACGACCGCCGCGAGGTTCTCGGAGACGGTGAAACGCTCCGGGAAGGCGCGGTTCAGGGTCTCCGAGACATGCAGGCCGATGGCCGGGCCGACCAGCTCCAGGAGCACCAGGGGGGACATCGGCAGGCCGAGGGGCTCGATGGCCTTCTCGGCGACCTCGACCGGGGTGCCCTCGTCGATGACGTTCTGGATCTCGCCCATGAAGCGGGTGAGGATGCGGTTGACGACGAACGCCGGGGCGTCCTTCACCAGCACCGCGGTCTTCTTCAGCTTCCGCGCCACACCGAACGCCGTGGCCAGCGAGGCGTCGTCGGTCTGCTCGCCGCGGACGATCTCCAGCAGCGGGAGGATCGCGACCGGGTTGAAGAAGTGGAAGCCGACGACCCGCTCCGGGTGCTGCAGCTTCGACGCCATCTCGGTGACCGAGAGGGACGAGGTGTTGGTGGCGAGGATCGCGTGCGCCGGGGCGACCGCCTCGACCTCGGCGAACACCTGCTGCTTGACGCCGATCTCCTCGAAGACGGCCTCGATGATGAAGTCGGCGTCGGAGAAGCCCTCCGCCTTGTCCAGCACACCGGAGACCAGGGCCTTGAGACGGTTGGCCTTGTCCTGGTTGATCCGGCCCTTGCCGAGCAGCTTCTCGATCTCGGCGTGGACGTAGCCCACACCCTTGTCGACCCGCTCCTGGTCGATGTCGGTCAGCACGACCGGCACCTCCAGGCGGCGCAGGAACAGCAGCGCCAGCTGCGAGGCCATCAGACCGGCACCCACGACGCCGACCTTGGTGACCGGGCGGGCCAGGTTCTTGTCCGGGGCACCGGCCGGGCGCTTGGCGCGCTTCTGGACCAGGTTGAAGGAGTAGATCCCGGAGCGCAGCTCGCCGCCCATGATCAGGTCCGCGAGGGCCTGGTCCTCCGCGTCGAAGCCGGCGCCCAGGTCGCCGTCCTTCGCCGCCGCGATGATCTCCAGTGCGCGGTACGCGGCCGGGGCGGCGCCGTGCACCTTGGAGTCGGCGATCGCCTTGCCCCGCGCGACGGCCTGGTCCCAGGCGTCACCGCGGTCGACCTCGGGACGCTCCACCGTGACCGTGCCGTTCAGCACGTTCGCGGTCCAGATCAGCGACTGCTCCAGGAAGTCCGCGCCCTCGAAGAGAGCGTCGGCGATCCCGAGCTCGAAGACCTGCTTGCCCTTGAGCTGACGGTTCTGGTTCAGCGAGTTCTCGATGATGACCGAGACCGCGCGGTCGGCACCGATCAGATTCGGCAGCAGGGCGCAGCCGCCCCAGCCGGGGACCAGACCGAGGAAGACCTCGGGCAGCGAGAAGGCGGGCAGCGCCTTGGAGACGGTGCGGTACGAGCAGTGCAGACCGACCTCGACACCGCCGCCCATCGCCGCGCCGTTGTAGTACGCGAACGTCGGGACCGCGAGGCCGGAGAGGCGGCGGAAGACGTCGTGGCCGCCCTTGCCGATGGCGAGCGCGTCGTCGTGGTTCTTCAGCAGCTCGACGCCCTTGAGGTCGGCGCCGACCGCGAAGATGAACGGCTTGCCGGTGATACCGATACCGGCGATCGCACCCTCGGCGGCCTCCTTCTCGACCTGGTCGATGGCGGCGTTCAGGTTCGCCAGCGACTGCGGTCCGAAGGTGGTCGGCTTGGTGTGGTCCAGGCCGTTGTCCAGCGTGATGAGGGCGAAGCGGCCCGCACCGGCCGGAAGGTCCAGGTGGCGTACGTGCGCCTGGGTGACGACCTCGCCGGGGAACAGCTCGGCCGCACCCTTCAGAAGCTCAGTGGTGGAGCTCATGCCTGACCCTCGCTTCGCTCGGCCCGGCATTCGCTCAGGCTGCACCTCTTGTCTGTTCGCTCGCTGCGCTCGCTCACGCGTTGCCTCCGTCGAAATTCGGGTTCTCCCAGATGACCGTCGCGCCCATGCCGAAGCCGACGCACATGGTGGTCAGGCCGTAGCGGACCTGAGGCTGCTCCTCGAACTGACGGGCCAGCTGCGTCATCAGACGCACACCGGAGGAGGCCAGCGGGTGACCGTAGGCGATGGCGCCGCCGTACTGGTTGACGCGCGCGTCGTCGTCGGCGATGCCGTAGTGGTCGAGGAAGGCGAGCACCTGCACGGCGAACGCCTCGTTGATCTCGAACAGACCGATGTCGCCGATGGTCAGCCCCGCCTTGGCGAGGGCCTTCTCCGTCGACGGGATCGGGCCGTAACCCATGACCTCGGGCTCGACGCCCGCGAAGGCGTACGACACGAGGCGCATCTTGACCGGGAGGCCCAGCTCGCGGGCGACGTCCTCGGCGGCGAGCAGCGAGGCGGTGGCGCCGTCGTTGAGACCCGCGGCGTTACCGGCGGTGACGCGGCCGTGCGCGCGGAACGGGGTCTTCAGACCGGCGAGGGACTCCAGCGTGGTGCCCGGACGCATCGGCTCATCGGCGGTGACCAGGCCCCAGCCGGTCTCGCCGGCCTCGGCGTTGGTGCGGCGCACGGAGACCGGCACCAGGTCCTGCTGAATCTTGCCGTTGGCGTACGCCTTGGCGGCCTTCTCCTGCGAACGGACCGCGTACTCGTCGGCGCGGAGCTTGGTGATCTGCGGGTACCTGTCGTGCAGGTTCTCCGCGGTCATGCCCATGAACAGGGCGGACTCGTCGACCAGCTTCTCCGACACGAAGCGTGGGTTCGGGTCCACGCCCTCGCCCATCGGGTGGCGGCCCATGTGCTCGACACCACCGGCGACGACGACGTCGTACGCGCCGAAGGCGATGGAGCCGGCCGTCGAGGTGACGGCGGTCAGGGCGCCCGCGCACATGCGGTCGATGGAGTAACCGGGGACGGACTGCGGCAGACCGGCCAGGATTCCGGCGGTGCGGCCCAGCGTCAGACCCTGGTCGCCGATCTGGGTGGTCGCGGCGATGGCGACCTCGTCGATCTTCGCGGGGTCCAGGTCCGGGTTGCGGCGCAGCAGCTCCCGGATGGCCTTCACGACGAGATCGTCGGCGCGGGTCTCGTGGTAGATGCCCTTCGGGCCCGCTTTGCCGAACGGGGTGCGGACGCCGTCGACGAAGACGACGTCCCGGATGGTACGAGGCACGGTGGCTCTCCTCCAGGGTGCGGGATGGCACTGCTGCGGGGCACGCCCGCAGGCGCGCCGCTCCCCTCATGCTACTTGCGGGTAACCAGACTGCCCAGCCCCTGTGGCGGGAGCGGCGAAGGTCACATGCGGACGGGGCGGGCGCGAGGACGGTTTCGGCCTCGAACGCCGGACGGGCCGGCGGCGGACTGCCGGACGTGTCGAGGTCGCGCCGGAAACGACAATCGCCGGACGGGGCGGTGAAAACAGCCCGTCCGGCGATTGGGGACAGAGTGCGGCCGGAGGCCGCGCAACCTGGCGTGATTACGACCCTCAGGAGTGAACCCTTAGGCCGCCGACACCAGCGCCCGGACCAGAAGCGGGGTCACCTGTTCGATCTGCCAGCGCCGCGCGCCGTACCCGGTGAGCACGGACTCGATCGCGTCCGCGGTCGGATTCTTCGGCGGCTCCCAGCAGACCCGGCGCACCGTGTCCGGGGTGATCAGATTCTCCTGCGGCATGCGGAGCCGCTCGGCGAGCTCCGACACCGCGGCGCGGGCGGCCGACAGCCGGGCCGCTGCCGCCGGGTCCTTGTCCGCCCAGGCGCGGGGCGGCGGCGGACCGGCGAGGGTCTGGCCGGGCTGGGGGAGCTCGGCGTCCGGCAGCGCCTTGGCCCGGTCGATGGCCGCCTGCCACTGCTCAAGCTGACGCCGCCCCATCCGGTGGCCGAACCCGGGCAGCGCGGTCAGCGCATGCGTGTTCGGTGGGAGTGCGAGCGCCGCCTCGACGATCGCGGCGTCACCCAGCACCTTGCCGGGGGAGATGTCCCTGCGCTGGGCAACCTGGTCACGGGCGGTCCACAGCTCCCGCACCACCGCCATCTGACGGCGGCGGCGGACCTTGTGCATGCCTGAGGTGCGGCGCCACGGGTCCTTGCGCGGGGGAGCGGGCGGCGCCGAGGCGATCGCGTCGAATTCCTCCCGCGCCCACTCAAGCTTGCCCTGCCGGTCGAGCTCGTCCTCCAGTGCGTTGCGCAGATCGATCAGCAGCTCGACGTCGAGCGCCGCATAGCGCAGCCAGGGGTCGGGCAGCGGTCGGGTTGACCAGTCGACGGCGGAGTGGCCCTTCTCCAGTGAGTACCCGAGCACGCTCTCGACCATGGCGCCGAGGCCGACCCGCGGGAAGCCGGCCAGCCGTCCGGCCAGCTCGGTGTCGAAGAGCCCGGTGGGAGTCATCCCTATTTCGCGCAGACAGGGCAGGTCCTGAGTGGCGGCGTGCAGGATCCACTCGCTGCCGCTCAGGGCGTCGCCGAGTCCCGACAGATCGGGGCAGCCGACAGGGTCGATCAGTGCGCTGCCCGCGCCGTCGCGGCGCAGCTGCACGAGGTAGGCGCGCTGGCCGTAGCGGTAGCCGGAGGCGCGCTCGGCATCGACGGCCACCGGGCCGGAGCCTGCGGCGAAGGCGGCGATCACCCGGGCGAGGGCGTCGTCGGATGCCACCACCGGGGGAATGCCCTCTCGAGGTTCGAGCAAGGGGATCGGCGCCGGGGCGACGTCGTCCGGGGGAGCGCCCCCGGTGGTTCGCAGTGAAGTGTCTGCTGCGGTCTCTTGGGCGTCGGTCACGTGTCAAGGGTATCTGTGTATGTACGGCGCCCGTCGACGGAACGTTCCGTCGACGGGCGCCGATGAATGTAAACAAGCCGGTGCGTATGGCTGTGTGTACTTGCCGGGGTGTGGGGGTCAGTGGATGATGCCCGTTCGCAGGGCGACGGCGACCATTCCTGCGCGGTCTCCGGTGCCGAGCTTGCGGGCGATTCGGGCGAGGTGGCTCTTGACGGTCAGGGCGGACAGGCCCATGGAGACGCCGATGGCCTTGTTGGACTGGCCTTCGGCGACCAGCCGGAGGACCTCGACCTCGCGGCCGGACAGTTCGCGGTACCCGCCCGGGTGGCTCGGGGTACCGGGGGGCCGGCGGTGCATACGGGCGGCAGTGGCGCCGATGGGAGCGACGCCGGGACGGGTGGGGTGGCCGATATTGGTTCGGGTGCCGGTGACGACGTAGCCCTTCACGCCGCCCGCGAGGGCGTTGCGTACGGCGCCGATGTCATCGGCGGCGGAGAGGGCGAGGCCGTTCGGCCAGCCGGCGGCTCGGGTCTCGGACAACAGGGTCAGCCCGGAACCGTCGGGCAGGTGGACGTCGGCTACGCAGATGTCGCGTGGATTGCCGACGCGGGGACGGGCCTCCGCGATGGACGACGCCTCGATGACGTCACGTACTCCGAGTGCCCACAGATGGCGGGTGACGGTGGAACGGACGCGCGGGTCGGCCACGACGACCATGGCCGTCGGCTTGTTCGGGCGGTAGGCGACCAGGCTTGCGGGCTGCTCTAGGAGAACGGACACCAGGCCTCCTGGGGAGTGGCGGGACGGGCCGGCTCGGGGATGAAGCCGGGGCGAACCGTGCTTGAAGGGTCATTGACCTCTTCGGCAGCAGAGCCGTCCTCCTTTAGAGGAAGATCACTATTTGGTGAGTAACAATTCGGGCAAATCAGACATGCGATCGATTGTACGAAAAGAATGCCGGTGACTCTGCGACGGTTGTGACGCAGCGTTACCGGCAAGGGGAAGGGTTCGGGGCAGATTCAGGACAGGTTCAGGGAACCTGGGGGCCGCGCCGCTGGGGGAGTGTCACCACCGCGGCATCGGCGGGGCCGGACGGTGGCAGGCCGGCGATCTGACACAGCAGATCGCCCCACGCCATCAGATGCGCCGCCGTGTCCGGCACCCCGCCACGGCCCTCGCGCGGTGTCCATGACGCCCGGATCTCGATCTGCGTCGCCGGGCGTCTTGTGGCCAGCGTGCCGAAGTAGTGCGACCCGGCCCGGGTCACCGTGCCGCCCGCCTCCCCGTACGACAGACCGCGCGCCTCCAGTGCACCGGTCAGCCATGACCAGCACACCTCCGGCAACAGCGGATCGGAGGCCATCTCCGGCTCCAGCTCGGCCCGTACCAGCGTCACCAGGCGGAAGGTGCCGTGCCAGGCGTCGTGCCCGGCCGGATCGTGGAGCAGTACGAGGCGGCCGTCGGCGAGATCGTCCTCGCCGTCCACGACCGCGGCCTCCAGGGCGTACGCGTACGGAGCGAGCCGCTTGGGCGGCCGCGTCGGCTCCACCTCCAGCTCGGGGCGCAGCCGCGCCGAGCGCAGCGCGTCCACTGCCGACCGGAACGCGGGCGGGACGGAACCACCCTCCGCGCTGTCCTTGCTGTCAGCGCCATCGGTTTGATCGGAGAACTGTCCCTGAGCCGGAGCCATGCGGGGAAGAGTAGGCGGAACCGGAGCCTCGCGCAGGGAGGGACACCCGGGCGGGCACGGCTGCTTGCGGCTTCGTGCGAAGATTCTGTGTGTGAGTGCCAACGACCGCCCCATGGGCCAGCAGACGAAGACATCCGCCACCCATGGGTCGGCGTTCCTGAAGGCGTGCCGCCGCGAACCCGTGCCGCACACGCCGGTCTGGTTCATGCGTCAGGCAGGGCGCTCGCTGCCGGAGTACCTGAAAGTGCGCGAGGGCATCCCGATGCTCGACTCCTGCATGATGCCGGAGCTGGTCGCGGAGATCACGATGCAGCCCGTCCGCCGCCACAAGGTCGACGCCGCGATCTACTACAGCGACATCGTCGTACCGCTCAAGGCCATCGGGATCGACCTCGACATCAAGCCCGGTGTCGGCCCCGTCATCGCCGATCCGATCCGCACCCGCGCCGATCTGGCCCGGCTGCGCGACCTCACGCCCGAGGACGTCAGCTACGTCACCGAGGCCATCGGCCTGCTCACCGCCGAACTGGGCTCCACCCCGCTCATCGGTTTCGCGGGCGCGCCCTTCACGCTCGCGAGCTACCTCGTGGAGGGCGGCCCGTCCCGCAACCACGAGCACACCAAGGCCCTGATGTACGGCGACCCGCAGCTCTGGGCGGATCTGCTCGACCGGCTCGCCGAGATCACCGGCGCCTTCCTCAAGGTCCAGATCGAGGCCGGTGCCTCGGCCGTCCAGCTCTTCGACTCCTGGGTGGGCGCGCTGGCGCCCGCCGACTACCGGCGTTCGGTGCTCCCCGCCTCGGCGAAGGTCTTCGAGGCCGTCGCCCCGTACGGGGTCCCGCGTATCCACTTCGGTGTCGGCACCGGCGAACTCCTCGGCCTGATGGGCGAGGCGGGCGCGGATGTCGTCGGCGTCGACTGGCGGGTTCCCATGGACGAGGCCGCGCGCCGCGTCGGCCCCGGCAAGGCGCTCCAGGGCAACCTCGACCCCGCGGTGCTGTTCGCGCCGACGGCGGCGGTGGAGGAGAAGACCCAGGAGGTGCTGGACGCGGCCGCCGGTCTCGAAGGCCATGTCTTCAACCTGGGCCACGGCGTCATGCCGTCGATGGACCCGGACGCGCTGACGCGGCTCGTGGAGTACGTGCACGAACGGACCGCGCGCTGAGCGGGAGAGGACACCGGGCACCGCGCACTCAGGCGGTGCCCGCCCGCCGCAGTACCGTCACCGCCTTGCGGGCCGCCACCAGGACGGGGTCCCAGACCGGTGAGAACGGCGGGGCGTAGCCCAGGTCCAGGGCGGTCATCTGGTCCACCGTCATCCCGGCCGTGAGCGCCACGGCCGCGATGTCCACACGCTTGGCCGCCCCCTCCCGGCCCACGATCTGTACACCGAGGAGCCGCCCCGTGCGGTACTCCGCGAGCATCTTCACCGTCATGGGCTGCGCCCCCGGGTAGTAGCCCGCCCGGCCCGTCGACTCGATCGTCGCCGTGACGAACCGCAGGCCCACCGCGCGGGCGTCCTTCTCCCGCAGCCCGGTGCGGGCGATCTCCAGATCGCACACCTTGCTCACCGCGGTGCCCACCACCCCCGGGAACGTCCCGTAGCCGCCGCCCACATTGGCCCCGATGATCTGGCCGTGCTTGTTGGCATGGGTGCCCAGCGCGATATGGCGGGTACGGCCCGCCACCAGGTCGAGGACCTCGACACAGTCGCCGCCCGCATAGATGTTGTCGTGCCCGACGACCCGCATCGACAGATCGGTGAGCAGGCCGCCGTGCGGGCCCAGCGGGAGGCCGACGGCCCGCGCCAGCGTCGTCTCCGGCTCCACACCGATACCGAGCACCACCACGTCCGCCGGGTAGGAGGCGTCGCCCGCGGCGACGGCGCGGACCCGGCCGTCCGGGCCGGTGCGGATCGCGGTGACCTCGGCCCGGTTGACCGTGGTGATGCCCAGGCCGTCCATCGCGTCATGGACCAGCCGCCCCATGTCGGGGTCGAGCGTCGCCATCGGCTGCTCGCCGCGGTTGAGCACGGTCACCTCGAAGCCGTGCTTCAGCATCGCCTCCGCCATCTCGACACCGATGTAGCCCGCCCCGACGACGACCGCCCGCCTGCGCCCCGGCGCCACCCGGTCCAGCGACTCCAGCAGCGCCTGCCCGTCGTCCAGCGTCTGCACCCCGTGCACCCCGGGCGCGTCCATGCCGGGCAGCGCCGGACGCACCGGCCGGGCGCCCGTCGCGATCACCAGCTTGTCGAAGCCCGTCCAGTACGTCTCACCGGTCTCCCGGTCCAGGGACCGCACCCGTCGCCCGGCCACATCGATCTCCGTGACCTCTGTTCGCATCCGCAGGTCGATGTCGCGGGCCCGGTGCTCCTTCGGCGTACGGGCGATGAGGTCGTCCCGCTCCGTGACGTCGCCACCGACCCAGTACGGGATGCCGCAGGCGGAGTACGAGGTGAAATGGCCCCGCTCGAAGGCGACGATGCTCAGCTCGTCGGGACCCTTGAGCCTGCGGGCCTGGGACGCGGCGGACATGCCCGCCGCGTCACCACCGATGATCACCAGTCGCTCCGCCGTCATGCCTGGTCCCTTCGACACCGAGTCCGAAGGGACCACGCTACGACGCCGGGGGCGTGGACGAGGACTCGGACCGCTCGGCCGCCCGCCGCGCACGGCGTCCGGGCAGGCGGCCCGGGAGCAGCCGCCACAGCAGCAGGAGTACGGCGGCCGCGGCCAGGAACGGGGCCGCGGCACCCACCGCCATCGCGAGCCACCGCAGCATCGTGACGAACGCGTGCCAGCCACCGCCGAGCGCGTCCAGGAAACCGGGGTCGTCGTCGTCCTTCGCCGCCGTCTCCGGCTCGGAGAGGTCGAGCGTGATCGTGGCGAGCGTGGTGCGGTCCTTCAGCGACTCCTGCTGGGCGAGCAGCGACTCCAAGGTGGCCTGACGACTGCTCAGTTCACCTTCCAGCGTGACCACATCGGTGAGCTTCTCGGCCCGGTCCATCAGCTTGCGCACCCGCGCCACACTCGCCCGCTGGGTGGCGATCCGGCTCTCCACGTCGACCACCTGGTCGGTGACGTCCTTCGCGGACGACGTGCGCGACAACAGCTTCCCGGCGCCCGCGAGATCCCGCAGCGCCGCGTCGTACTCGCCCTGTGGAACGCGTAGCACAATATGTGACATTTCATGCGTTTCGTCGACCCGCTCCGTCTCCTCGCGGGCCACCAGACCGCCCGAACTCTCCGCGACCGAGCGGGCGGCCGCGGCGGCCTTCGGCACGCTCTTCACCTCCACCGAGAGCGTGGCGGTACGGATGACATGGGTGCTGGCGGGCAGGGCGTCGGGCTTCTTCCGCTCCGCCGACGAACCGCCGGCCTCCTGCGGATCCTGCGCCGTCTTCCCGGCCGCGGTGTCCGCGGCGCCCCGCTCGTCCGCGGAGATCGCCTTCTTGCTGTCCCCGGAACTCGCGTCGCTCGCACTGTCGGCGGCGCCGCAGCCGCTCAGTGCCAGGAGGCCGGCCAGCAGCCCGGCGGCCAGGATCGTGCGCGAACGACGGACGGCTGAACGGCCAGGATGCCGGTCTGTCTGCATAACTGCTCCCCCGAGGTGGGTGGTTGATGGTGCCGGTTCGACGTGTGGGGCGGTGGTGCGGGTTGCCGATACCGGTTTCGAAGCGGTCACGTTCAGGACTCGGAAGAGGTTTGAGAGAGTGGAGGCATGCAGCGTTCAATAAACCGCGCGGACACAGACACGGGTCATGTCGTCGTCATCGGCGGTGGCATCGCCGGTCTCGCCGCCGCCCACCGGCTCCTCGGGGCCGGGCTGCGGGTCACCCTCCTCGAGGCCACCGACCGGCTCGGCGGCAAACTCATGACCGGTGACATCGCGGGTACCCGGGTCGACCTGGGCGCCGAGTCGATGCTCGCCCGGCGCCCCGAAGCGGTCGCCCTGGCGCGCGCCGTCGGGCTCGGCGACCGCCTCCAGCCGCCCGCCACCGCCACCGCATCGGTCTGGACGCGCGACGCCCTGCGGCCGATGCCCAAGGGCCATGTGATGGGCGTACCCGGCGACCCGGCGGCGCTCAGCGGGGTGCTCTCCCCGGAGGGCCTCGCGCGCATCGCACAGGAGCGCGACCTCACCCCGACCACGGTCGGCGACGATGTCGCGGTCGGCGCGTACGTCGCCGACCGGCTGGGCCGCGAGGTCGTCGACCGGCTCGTGGAACCGCTGCTCGGAGGCGTGTACGCGGGCGATGCCTACCGGATCTCGATGCGCGCCGCCGTACCGCAGCTCTTCGAGGTGGTGCGGGAGGGCGGCGCGCTGCTCGACGGTGTCCGGCGCATCCAGGAGCGGGCCGCGGCCCGGCAGCAGACCGGACCGGTCTTCCAGGGCATCGAGGGCGGCATCGGCACCCTGCCGTACGCGGTCGCCGACGCCGTACGCGCGGTGGGCGGGGAGATCCTGACCGCCACCCCCGTCCTCGGCCTGACCCGTACCGCCGACGGCTGGGACGTCCGCACGGACACCCGGGTGATCACCGCCGACGGCATCGTGCTCGCCGCCCCGGCCTGGTCCGCCTCCACCCTGCTCGCCGCCGAGTCCCCGGCCGCCTCCGCCGAGCTCGCCGGTGTCGAGTACGCGTCGATGGCGCTCGTCACCATGGCGTTCCGCCGCTCCGACGTGGCCGCCACCGGCGCACTCGACGGACGCTCCGGCTTCCTCGTACCGCCGGTCGACGGCCGCACCATCAAGGCCTCCACCTTCTCCACCCACAAGTGGAACTGGGTCGCCGACTCCGCCCCCGGCCTGTTCGTCCTGCGCACCTCCGTCGGCCGGTACGGCGAGGAGGACCACCTGCACCGGGAGGACAGCGAGCTGGTCGACGTATCGCTGCGTGACCTTGCCGAGGCGACCGGACTGGCCGCGAAGCCCGTGGACACCGAGGTCACCCGGTGGATCGGCGGACTGCCCCAGTACCCCGTGGGCCACCTCTCCCGGGTCGCCCGGATCCGTGACGAGGTCGCCAAGCTGCCCGGCCTGCGGGTCTGCGGAGCGGTCTACGACGGGGTCGGCATCCCGGCGTGCATCGCGAGCGCCCACCGTGCCGCCGACGAGATCGCCCGCGACCTCACCGGCGGGTCCGGGGAAGAGATCATCGCCACGTCGACCCTGGTTCAGGGCACACGGAGCGAGGCGGGACAATAGCCGTATGAGTGCGCCTGAGAAGATCCCCAACGCCGGTAAGAAGGCCAAGGACCTCAACGAGGTCATCCGCTACACGCTGTGGTCCGTCTTCAAGCTGCGCGATGTCCTGCCCGCGGACCGTGCCGGTTACGCCGACGAGGTCCAGGAGCTGTTCGACCAGCTCGCGGCGAAGGACATCACCGTCCGCGGCACCTACGACCTCTCCGGTCTGCGTGCCGACGCCGACATCATGATCTGGTGGCACGCCGAGACCGCGGACGAGCTGCAGGAGGCGTTCAACCTCTTCCGGCGCACCAAGCTGGGCCTGGCGCTGGAGCCGGTCTGGTCGAACATGGCGCTGCACCGCCCCGCCGAGTTCAACAAGTCGCACATCCCGGCGTTCCTGGCCGACGAGACGCCGCGCAACTACATCAGCGTCTACCCCTTCGTGCGCTCCTACGACTGGTACCTGCTGCCGGACGAGGACCGTCGCCGCATGCTCGCGGACCACGGCAAGATGGCCCGTGGCTACCCTGACGTCCGGGCCAACACCGTCGCCTCCTTCTCGCTCGGCGACTACGAGTGGATCCTCGCCTTCGAGGCCGACGAGCTGCACCGCATCGTCGACCTGATGCGCCACCTGCGGGCCTCCGAGGCGCGGATGCACGTCCGCGAGGAGGTCCCGTTCTACACGGGGCGCAGGAAGTCGGTTGCAGACCTGGTGGCCGGACTCGCGTAGCGAGCGGGCTCCGACCACCCCAACCCGGAAGATCAGACGACGGGCACCGGCGCGTTCTGCGCTGCCCGTCGTTCCAGCGACACCGGGTTCGGCTCCGGGTTCGCCGCAGGCTCCTACCTGCGGCGACCCCGGAACCCACAGAGCAGCACGCAGTCGCCGGCGGACACTGCCGGCCGCGCCGGGACGTCGGCCACACCTCGTCAGTGATCAGCTGGACGGACGGTGGACTCCGAACGCGGCCCGCAGCGCCGGATCGTCCACGGCGCGCACACCCCGTACGGCAATCGCCGCCAGGACGCCATGGTCCTCCGCCGCCGGGATCTCGGTCGCGGTAAGCAGTCGCTGCCCGGCGGGTGAGGCCCAGGAGCTGTACGGATGGATCTCCATCCGGGCGATGATCAGACAGCCCAGCGTCAGTGCGAGCGGCAGCCCGAACCAGACGAGCAGCGGGACCACCGGACCTTCGGCGCTGCGTTCCTGACCGGGTATCAGCAGCGCGACAGCGCCCATCGCCGCCACCAGCAGAGCCGCGCCGCGCACCGCCCGGACCGCGGCGGCGACATCGGTTCCGGCGCCGCCGGGGACGGCCAGCCCCGCGGTGACGAGTCGGTCGGCCAGGGCGCGCACCGTTTCGGCGGTCGCCGCAGCTGTCCGTACAGGCGGTATGGGGGACTGGCCCTGCGGGCCGATGGCACGGATCACCGTGCGCTCCATCTCGTCCCGGCCCTCCGGGTCGACGACTGTCGCCCACCCGGTGTGGGCGAGCAGCAGTCGCCGCCGCAGATGCATGGTGACCAGTGCCAGATCGACCACCCGGTGCGGGCCGCCGGCCAGGAACGCGGTCTCGTACAGGGTCAGTTCAGGAGCGTCCGGCACCTTCCGTACAGAATCCGCGGATGCGTCGTGCAGCAGCCCCGTGCGGGCGGCGACGACACAGAGCCGGATACACGAGATGGCTGCCGCACCCCACGCGACCAGCAGAAACAGTAACCAGAGCATGGCGGATTCCTATGCGGGACGGGCGTGGGACGCCATGGCCTGTTCATCATGCGGACGGTTCGGCGGCGTGGGCCGGGCAGCGGGACGCCGCCGTCGCTCAGGAGCTGCTGCCACAACTCGACCCACCACCGCAGCTGGAACCGCTGCTGCTGGAGCAACTGGAGCCGCTCGACCCGCCGCAGCCGGACCCCGAGCTGCAACTGGATCCCGAACCACAGCTCGACCCCGAACTGTACCCGCCGCCACCTCCGCTGCTGCCACCGTCATTGAGGCTTCCGCAACTGCCTTTGCCGGGGCCCGTACCGGCGCACCACACCGCCGGCGCGACGAACATGCCGGAGGAGTCCGAGGACGAGGACGAGCGCGAGCCCGAGTGCAGGGGCCGTCCCGCCGGGCGCATCCGGGCCGCCGCGATCAACTGCGTCTGCAGTGCGGGATCGGGGAGGGCCCGCAGTCCGTGCGTGGCCACCAGATGGGCCGGGTGCGGGTTGCACGCATGGGCGGTGCGGTACGCCTCGGCGGCCCGGCGCCCCGCCTTGGTGACCTGCCCCCGGGCGACGGCGGCGCAGACGAAGCCGATCGGGAAGCCGACCAGCAGGAAGGGGAGGACTTTGACGATGAACGGTACGGAGAAGTCCACGTCGGCTGCGTAGTCGGCCGTGGACTGCACAGCCGTCATCACGACCGTGAGCGGGATGGCCAGCACACAGACCAGCCCCTGCGCGATGCCCCAGCGGCGCCACGTACGGCTCGACGTGGGTGAGGCCAGCAGACCGCGGGCCGCGAGCCCGTCGCCGATCTCCTGCACCGCGGGGTGCCGCATCACGGCGTCGCGCAGGGTGTGCAACGCGCCACTGGGTGCCATGACGTGTTCCTGGAGCACCGCACGCTCCACCGGGTCACGGGCCTCCGCCTGCTGGACGGCGACGATGCCGGGACCGCCGATGGCGAGCCGCCCGTCCGTCTGCATCGCGGTGAGCGCGGTGTCCACCACTCTGCCCGGACCACCGTTCAGGAAAGCGACTTCGAAAAGGTCGTGGGCGGGGCCGCCGGACCCGCCACGGGCACGCGTGAGCCCCACGATCAGGAGGACCGACGAGACCACGATGCCGAGATCCACCAGCACTGCGAGGGTGTTCATGCCGGTCACCTTCCGACCAGGGCCGCGCGGGCCGCTCGTACCAGCCGGGTGGAGCGGCGCGGCGGTCGCGCGGCGGCCCGGTCCTGCCACCAGTGGGTCAGCCGGCGCCGTGCCGCGTCGTCGGTGGGCCGGCCGGCGATCAGCAGTCCCTCGGCGAAGTCCAGCGCGTCGCGCCGGTAGCCGGCGGACATGGGACGGGTCCTGGCGTACGCGAGGAAGGCGTCCCGGTAGCCGGCGCCCAGAATCTCCGGCAGCTCGGGTGCCACCTTGGCGACGACCCCGGCCCGCTTGGCGGCCAGGGCACGGCTCTGGATCCCGAGACGGCGGTGGTCGAAGCCCTGCGGGGCGGGGGTGCCCGCGACGAGGGCGGAGAGCAACGCGGTCTGGGCGACCGCGACCCGGTCGCGCACGGATTCCGGGGACGGACCGGGGCTCCGGGCAGGTCGCGATACGGATCTCCCGGCGCGCGCCGACGCGCCGGCGCCGAGGGCAGCCGCCCGGTCCAGCGCGGCGCGGATCGTGATCAGTTCGCCCGCCAGCTCCTCGGCCGGCGGGAAGTCGTCGTCCCGTTCCAGGAGTACGCCGGGCGGGTCGACCCGGGAGCGGAGTTCGGCGAGGACGTCGAGCACGGGCTCGGTGACCGGGTGGGCGTGGGTGTCGTGCCAGACGCCGTCCTTCTCGACGCCGCCCGCCACATGTACATACGCGATGGCCTCCACCGGCAGCTCGTCGAGCGCGGTGGCCGGGTCCTCGCCGCGGTTGACGTGGTTGGTGTGCAGATTGGCGACATCGATCAGCAGCCGGACGCCGGTGCGCTCGACCAGCTCCGCCAGGAACTGCCCTTCGGTCAGTTCCTCGTCGGGCCAGGAGATCAGCGCCGCGATGTTCTCCAGTGCCAGCGGCACCGGCAGCGAGTCCTGCGCGATCCGTACGTTCTCGCACAGCACGTCCAGCGCGTCCCAGGTCCGCGGCACGGGCAGCAGATGGCCCGCTTCCAGCCCCGGCGAGGCGGTGCGCGGCCCCCCGGCCCGTACGAACGCGATGTGTTCGGTGACCAGCGGCGTGGAGAGCAGCTCGGCCCGGGCCGCGAGATCCGCGAGCCGGCCGGCGTCGGGGCGCTCCGACCCGCCCAGGCCGAGCGAGACGCCGTGCGGGACGACGGTGACACCACGTGCCCTGAGCCGCACCAGCGAATCGGGCAGATGGTCGGTGCAGATGTTCTCCGCGACCGCCTCCACCCAGTCGATCCCCGGCAGTGCCTCGACGGCGTCCGCGATCTCCGGCCGCCAGCCGATGCCGATTCCCAGCTTCATGTTGTCCCCCTCCTCCACTCCGTGCAGGGCTAATGGCCCTGGCGGGCGGTGGTGAATCCGAAGAGGGGGACGTTCAGAGGTTGATTTGAGGTTCCCGGTCCGGGGTGGTCAGGGCATCGGCATCGTGGAGGGCCGCGAGGTGAACGACATGTCCCCGGTCGGCTCCGCCGGCACCGGCGGTACGACTGTGCCGGCCGGAGCGGGCGGTCCCGTCGGGCCGGCGGTCGCCGCGCCCGCCGCCTCGCGCGCGATCGCGTCGAAGTCGACGAAGCCGGTGCCCTCCGACATGGTGATGTGACCGAGCATCATCTGGTCGGCATCGGTCGCCGGCTGTCGGATCAGCGAATTGCGGGTGGTGTGTTGGATTTGGGCGATCAGAGCGAAGACCTTGCCGTGCGCGTTCCTCAGCAGATTGGCGAACTTGCGCTCGTACTCCTGGCCGCGCGCCGCCATCAGCTCGCGCAGCCGGCCCTGCTGCTGCTCCGTCGGCTGGTTCGGTAGCTCCACACCGAGCTTGGCCGCCACGTCCCGGGCCCGGCGGTCCAGATCCGTGTGCCCGACCACCAGGTGGTCCCCGGCCGCTCTGATCCCCTGGGTCGGAGCGCGCTCGATGGCCTGCTGCCCGGCGGGCAGTTGCCAGAGTCCGGCGAGGCGCACCTTCATCAGGAGGTCCCGGTCGGTCGCGGAGAGCGGACCCCACTGGATGGCGACGGTCGAGGCGTCCGGATTGGCGTGGCCGGTGCCCGAGTGGTCGGCACAGGACCGGACGGGACAGGCGAGCGCGCCGAGCGTGGCGACGAGCGCCGCGATGATGAGGGCCGTTCCGTCGATGCGTCGCAACAAGGTCTCTCCCGGGCCGAGGCGTGACGGCGTCGAACACTGCCGGTACGGCAGTACCGGGAGGTACGTATCACCGCACCGGGACGTTCAACGGGCCCGGCGGACAAGGGGGAGCGGCCCCCGCCCCCGCTCAGCCGCGCAGCGCCGGATGGTCGGCGACCACGGTGCACGACCCCGGAGCGATCTCGGTGAATCCGGCGTCACGCACCACCGGAAGCCCACTCACCGTGAGTTCCTGCCAGCGGCCCGCCTCCGAAGCGGCGACCGACAGCGGGAAGCCCGCCTCGCGCCATGCCTTGCGCTCCGTCTCCGGCAGCTCCCACCAGGCGAGCTGCGCACCGTGCCCGGCCTGTGCCATCGCCTTGCCCGCCGACATGTCCAGCTCCGGGTTCAGCCACAGCACCGGGCCCGCGGGACCGGGTGCGGCCGGCGGCTCGGGGTCGTCCAGATCCGTCCCCGACACCTGGAGCTTCGCCAGCTCCTTCGGCCAGCCGTCCAGAGGCACCGGCGGGTAGACCCGGACCTCGGCGCTCTCGCCGGTGACCGTGATGCCGGGCAGCGCGGACGCCTTGCGCCACTCCGCGCCGCGCGCCCGTCGCACCACCTTGCGGATCCGGGCGTCCTGCCAGTCCCGCATCGCCTGCGCCCACTCGCCCTCGCCGGCCGACCGCTCGTCGGAGAGCATCACGAGCACCGCGCGGGCGGCGGTCCGCAGCGCGTCGGTACGGGCCGGGGGAGCCGTCTTCTCGATGTGCACGACCAGCGGCAGCACGAACTGCTGGGCCTCGTCGCGACGCGTCCGCTCGGACCTGAACGGGCTGTCCGCCGCGGGGGAGTAGGACGTGGCCGGGGATTCCGACGGGGATACGGGGGTGTCGTTGTCGCTCACTCGTCCCAGTCTGCCAGCCGCCCGAGAAACGCTTCTTGGCGGAATGAATCGCTCCGGGTGAGGATGCACCGCATGAAGAGCGATCTCTTTTCCAGTGAGAACATGGCGCAGCAGGCAACCGCCCCCGGGATGGCCCTGCAGAACGCCAAATCCATCAAGTACGCCGTCAACGGCGAGATGCACGCCCGCCAGGGATCGATGATCGCCTTCCGCGGTGATCTGCAGTTCGAGCGCAAGGGCCAGGGCCTCGGCGGCATGCTCAAGCGCGCCGTCACCGGTGAAGGGATGCCGCTGATGGCGGTCCGCGGCCAGGGCGAGGCCTGGTTCGCGCACGAGGCCGCCAACTGCTTCATCGTGGACATGGAGCAGGGCGACGTCCTCACCATCAACGGCCGCAACGTGCTCTGTTTCGACGCCACGCTCTCCTACGAGATCAAGACCGTGAAGGGCGCCGGGATGACCGGCGGCGGCATCTTCAACACCGTTTTCACCGGATATGGCAAGCTCGGCCTCATGTGTGAGGGCCACCCCATCGTGATACCCGTCACGCCCCAGCAGCCGGTCTGCGTCGACACGGACGCGGTGGTCGGCTGGAGCGCCAACCTGACCACATCGCTGCACCGCTCGCAGAGCTTCGGCTCCATGATGCGCGGCGGGTCCGGAGAGGCCGTCCAACTGCGGCTGGACGGGGAAGGATTCGTGATCGTACGGCCCAGCGAGCTCAAGCCCGAGAAGGCATCGGCCAACTGAACCTGAGCGGGGTGGGCCGCCGGTACGGCCTCGGCGGACCATGGGTGCTGCGCGGGGTCGACCTCGACCTGCCCCCGCACACCCTGATCCGCATCGAGGGTGCCAACGGCACCGGCAAGTCGACGCTGCTGAGGCTGCTCGCCGGGATCGATGCCCCGACGGAGGGCCGGATCACCGGCCGCAGGCCCCGTACGGCATACGTGCCCGAGCGCTTCCCGGCCGCGCTGCCGTTCACCGCGGCCGGGTACCTGGTCCACCTCGGCCGGATCCACGGCCTGCGGACCTCCGAGGCGGCGGACCGGGCGCAGTCGTGGCTCGCCCGTTTCGGGGCCGCCGGCCATGCCCGTACACCTCTTCCGGAACTCTCCAAAGGGACCAGCCAGAAGGTCGCCGTCGCCCAGGCGCTCCTCGCCGAACCGGAGCTGCTGGTCCTGGACGAGGCGTGGACCGGCCTGGACGCCGCGGCCCGCGACGAGCTGGACCGGGCCGTGGCCGAGCGGGTCGCGGCGGGCTCCACTGTCGTCTTCGTCGACCACGACCCGCGCCGGCTCGCCGGGGCGATCGACGCCGCGTTCCGGGTCGAGGGGCACGGGCTCGCCGCCGTACCCGTCGTGCGAGCCGCGGGGACCGGGCCGCAGGTACACATCGAGGCGGCGGGCCCACCGGGCGCCGCACTCCCCGCCGGGCTGCCGGGTACGCCCGAGCGCACGCCCGCGGCAGACGGGGCCGTACGGCTCACCGTCGCGGCCGCGCACTCCGACGCGCTGCTGCGCGCCCTGCTCGCCGCACGCCCGCCCTGGCACATCCGACAGCTGACGACCGCCTCGGGCAACGTCCCGCAGCCCGAGGCCGCTCCGCATACGAAGGCCGCCCCGACCCCCAGTGCCCGCTCGACCCCCGAGGCACCATGACCGCCCTCCTCCGCTACCAGACCGCCCTGCTGATCCGCTCCCAGCGCTGGCTCGCCCCCGTTCTGCTGTACGCGGCCTTCCTCGGCATCGGCGTGCAGTCGGGGCAGCCCGTCCTCGACTCGCTCGGATACGCCGCCGCCGGGCTCCTGCCCATCACCGCCTGGCTCGTACAGCTCTGTGTCAACCAGGAGCCGCCCGCCGCCCGAGCCGTCACCGCCGCGGTGGCGGGATCGCCGCGGGTCCATCTGGCGTCGCTGCTCGCCGCGCTCGGGTGCGCCGGGCTGCTGGGCGCGGCCGCCACCCTGATCGTGCTGCTGATCAGCAAGCCGGCCGGCGCCGACAACGCCGTCCGGGTACCACTGCTGCCCGCCGGGCTCGCCGGACTGCTCGCCGCCGTCTGCTGCGTGCTGCTGGGGGCGGCTGTCGGTGCGCTGTGCACCCGGCCGCTGCTGCACCGGCGCGGCTGGTCCGTCGTCACCACCGTGCTCGCCGCACTGCTGGCCCTGGTGACCGGCGGCTCGCCCGCGAACCACGCCGTGACGGGCCTGGTCACCGGCTCGCAGACCGGCACGGTGCATGTGCCGCTCCTGCCGTTCGTCGCCGCCGCCGCTCTCGCAGCGGCGGCGGCTGCGCTCGCCTGCAGGCTCACTTCGCTGCGCGGCTGAGTAGGCTCGTACGCATGGATGAGCGCATCGACGTACGCATGGACGAGTCGTACTGCGGAACGCCTGCCGTGGCCCCCGCATCCGACGCGGGACCTCCGTACGCTGAGTGCGTGCTGTGCCGGAAGCCGACGGAGTACCCGGAGTCGGTCAAGGGCATAACGCTCTGCCCGGTCTGCGAATGGCAGGAGGCCCAGCGCACGGCGTGCTCCGGCTAGGACCGACCGGCAAATGGGGGGGCGTCGGGGGGCTGGGCACGCACTCCCCCAAGGCCTTAAGGGCCAGGGGGGACCCCCTCCGGCGTTGTCGTCAGTCGACAACTTCCCCGAGCTCTCGGCTTCGCTCGAGCAGGGGAGACCCCATCGCGTTGGCTCAATCCTCCGCCTTGCAACTGCACGCACTCAGCCCCGCTCCTTCTCCCACCCCCCATTTGCCGGTCGGTCTAGGTCCGTGTTCGCATCAGGTCGGAGACCTTCACGAAGCGGAACCCGCGCTCGCGCAGCTCCGGGACCACCTGGCGCACCGCCTCTTCCGTGACCGGCGCCGCGCTGCGGGTGCAGTGCATGACGACCACCGAGCCCGGCTTCACCCCGTCCAGCACCTGCTGCGCCACCGCGTCCGCGTCCGTCGCGAACGCGTCGCCGCTGACGACGTCCCACTGCACCGCCGTCACCTTCTCGGGCGCGAGCGCGCGCAGCGCCGCATCGTCGTAACAGCCGCCGGGGAAGCGGAAGTACGGCACCACATTGCGCACACCGGCCTTTCGGAACGCGGCGAAGGCCCGTTCCACATCGCCGTACATATCGCCCTTCGCTACGCTCGGCAGTCCATAGCAGGGGGACTTGAAGGCGTAGTGGCTGTACGAGTGGTTGGCGATCTCGAAGAGCGGATCGGTCCCGATGGACCGGGCCTGCGCCGGGTACTCATCGGCCCACCGCCCCGTCATGAACACCGTCGTGGGAACCTTCAACCGGCGTAGCAGCGCGATCAGTCCGGGGTTGTCGAAGTGTTCGCCCGCGGCCGCGCGCGGCCCCTCGTCGGCCGTCATATCGGCGTCGAAGGTCAGCGCCACCACCTTCTCGGCCGTCTTGGCCCCGCGCGTGAAGACCGGCGTCAGCGCGCCCGGGCCCGGTGTCATGGTGGGCGGCTGCTTCGTTGCGGCGAGGGTCGCGCTCACGGACGGCGGTGCCGAGGTCGCGTGCGACGGTGTATGGGCGACAACGGGAGTACGGCCCGCGGTCGGGGAGGCTCCGGGGCTCCCGCAGCCGGCGAGGCTGCCGAGTACCGCGCCCAAGACAGTCAGAGCCGTCAGATTCCGTACAGAGTTCGTCACTCACGGAAAGTATCGGACTATCTGACCAATAGTTGTATGTGGTGCTCCTCCGCATCGTTATCGCTCTCGGATTCACTCCGGCTGTCGAGCCACCGCCGAGAAGTTTCCGATCAGTCGTCGAGCAGATGTTCCGCGGTGAAGCCGAAGAGCCGCCGCGCGGCCGTGGTGTCCACCGGCGCGGTACGCCCGGGCAATGGGCGCAGGAGCCGGGCGGTGGGGTGACAGCGGCGCAGCAGCTCTTCGGTCGGGAACGGCACGAGGGTCTCGGGCCCGGTATCGGTGTCGTCATCGACCGCAACGAGGCCCGCAAGTACCGGGCCACTGCTGCTGAGCGACCTCATCTGCGCGCGGCGGACGGGGCGTTCACCAATTGGTAGAAGGCTTCGCAGGAGCCCGGCCCCGCAGTGCGCAGGGGGCGGGCAACAGCTGCCCACCCCCTGCGCGTCAGCGCATCAGCGCCACGGCCCCGTCACCGCGAACGTCGTTCCCGGCGTATAGCAGTTGACGAACATCGTCCCGCCGTCCGGAGCGAACGTGACCCCGGCGAACTCGCCCCACGCGGGCTCCTCGGACGTCCCGATGTTCTGCCGGCCCCGCGCCATCGCGTACACCTCGCCGCCCCGTGTCAGGCCGAACACATGCTGCGCGCCGTCGCCGTCCTCGCACACCATCAGTCCGCCGTCGGACGCCAGGCAGATGTTGTCGGGAGACTCGCCGGGCAGTTGCACGTCCGTATCGGGACCGAAGACGATCACCAGCGTGAGACGGCGCCGCTTCGGCTCGTACTTCCACACCTGGCCGTAGTGGTCGGCCGCCGAACCCTGCGAGCTGTGCGCGAAACTGGAGACGAAGCAGACCGCGGAACCGCCCCAGTAGCAGCCCTCCAGCTTCTGCGCGTGCGTGATGCCCTTCGGGCCGAAGTCCTGGAACCGGATCGGGGTCCCGGCCGCCTGCGGATCCGGCACGGGAACCCACTCGACGCCCTCGAAACTCGCACCGGTCTCCTGGATCACGGAGAGGTCGGGGACGCCGGGCACCCGCATGGCCTCCAGATGGCCGCCGGCCCGCAGCGAGCCCGTCCCGCCGAGCGGTTTGTTCGGCAGGAAGCGGTAGAAGAGCCCGAACGGCTTGTCGAACGCGTCCTCCGTCTCGTACACGATCCCGCTCTTCGGGTCGATCGCGATCGCCTCGTGCTGGAAGCGGCCCATCGCGGTGAGTGGCACGGCCCCGGTGCGGTGCGGATCGGCGCCGTCCACTTCGAAGATGAAGCCGTGGTCCTTGGTGTAGCCGTTGGTGCCGGCCTTGTCCTCGGTCTCCTCGCAGGTCAGCCAGGTGTTCCAAGGGGTGCGGCCGCCCGCGCAGTTCACCGCCGTACCGGCGATGGCGACACGTTCGCCGAGGACGTTGTTGCGGCCGTCCAGCTCCAGGGCCGTACAGCCGCCCTTGCCCATCGGGTCGTAGGTGAGGCCCTCGACGGCCGGGACCGGGATTCTTCCGGTGGCGCGGTTCTCGTGATTGCGTACGAGACGGACGTGTCCGTGCCGGCCCGTGAAGGCGGCCATGCCGTCGTGGTTGCTGGGGACCTGGCCCTCGCCGGAGCGGAGCGGGTCGCCCTCCCGGGACAGGACCCGGTAGCGGAAGCCCTTCGGGAGGTCGAGCAGACCGTCCGGATCGGGCACGAGAGGGCCGTAGCCGCCGTGTCCACGGGCGGCGGCGGTACCCGCGAAGAGTTCGCTGAACGCCCCGGCGAAGGCGATCGAGGCAACGGCCGCGCCGCTGCCGGCCAGGACCTGTCGTCGTGTTGCGAGGTGTCGTGCTGCTGCTGATGACATGAGGCAACTCCCTGCTGGCGGACAGGAGAAGTGACCCGCATGTGTGTACCACGCGTATCGCCGCGCGGGAACCATGCGGGTCACTGAGCCTCGTGCGCGTCACGCGCCCACAGGGGCTCGTGGGGTCAGGCCAGGGACGCGGTGAGCGTGATCGTGGTGCCCGTGAGCGCCTGGCTGACCGGGCAGTTGGCCTTGGCGTCCTCGGCGGCCTTGACGAAGCCCGCCTCGTCGAGACCAGGCACCTCGCCCTGGACCGTGAGGTGAATACCGGTGATGCCGGTACCGGGCTGGAAGGTGACCTCGGCCCGGGTGTTCAGCCGGGTCGGCGGGGTGCCGGCGGTGGCCAGGCCGTTGGACAGCGCCATCGAGAAGCAACTGGAGTGGGCTGCGGCGATGAGCTCCTCGGGGCTGGTCTTTCCGTTCGCCTTCTCCGCGCGGGACGGCCAGGAGACCTCGTAGTCGCCGATGCCGGAGGAGTCGAAGGTGACGACTCCCTTGCCCTCGATCAGGTTGCCTTCCCAGACCGTGTGCGCCTGACGCGTGGTAGCCATGCTGGATCCCTTCAAACGGTGTGCGGTGATACGGGAGAATCGAGGCGCGCCGGGGCACCTCGGGTGGTACGCCCCGAACCTACTGCGCCACCAGACCCTTTGCGTCGCGCGCCAGCGCCGTCAGCCGGGAGATCGCCCGGAAGTACTTCTTCCGGTACCCGCCGTTCAGCATCTCCTCACTGAACAGCTTGTCGAACGGGACCCCGGAGGCGAGCACCGGAACCTCCCGGTCGTACAGCCGGTCGGCGAGGACGACGAGCCGCAGCGCGGTCGACTGGTCCGGCACCGGCTGGACCTCGGTGAGGCAGACCGCCCGCAGTCCGTCCGTCAGTGCGCCGTAGCGGCTCGGATGCACCCGGGCGAGATGGTCGAGGAGCGAGGGGAAGTCGTCCAGACTGGCGCCCTCGGTGGCGTACGCGGCCTTGGTGACCTGCTCGTCGGAGTACGGCGCGGGGGCCTCGGGCAGCCCGCGGTGGCGGTAGTCCTCGCCGTCGATCCGCAGCGGGCGGAAGTGCGAGGACAGTCCCTGGATCTCCCGCAGGAAGTCGGCGGCCGCGAACCGGCCCTCACCGAGCTTGCCGGGCAGCGTATTGGAGGTGGCGGCGAGCGCGACCCCCGCCTCGACCAGCCTGCTGAGCAGCGACGACACCAGCACCGTGTCGCCCGGGTCGTCCAGCTCGAACTCATCGATGCACAGGAGCCGGTGCCCGCTCAGCGTCTGCACGGTCTGCTGGAAGCCCAGCGCGCCCACAAGGTTTGTCAGCTCGACGAAGGTGCCGAACGCCTTCAGAGACGGCGCGGCGGGCGTGGCGTGCCAGAGGGAGGCCAGCAGGTGCGTCTTGCCGACGCCGTAGCCGCCGTCGAGGTAGACCCCGAGGGGTGCCCCGGGCGCCGCCGGCTTCTTGCTGAACCGCTCACCCGTCGCCCGCCACCACCCCTTTGAGGATGCGCCTCGCGCTCTTCTGTTCTTGCCGGAGCCGGTGGCGTGCGCCCCGCCCAGCCCGGTCGCGAAGCCGCTCAGGACCTTGACCGCCTCGACCTGGCTCGGCTGGTTGGGGTCCGGGACATACGTATCGAAGCGTACGGAGTCGAAGCGCGGCGGCGGCACCATCTCGGCGACCAGGCGGTCGGCGGGGACGTGCGGCTCAAGGGCACACAGGGACAGCGGGGCCGTTTCGGCTATGGGGCTCTGCCCCGGCACGGCGGTGGAGGACGACACAACTCTCAACCTTAAGCGCCGTGCCAGACTGCAGAACATGCGACGCCTCTTCCCTGTGACCGACCTGACACCGGCTGACGACGAGGGGGAGTGGAGTCTGGACCATCTGGCCGACGCCTACGCGTACCCCGAGCAGGACGGCCCCTGGCTGCGCGCCAACATGGTTTCGACGCTCGACGGCGCCGCTCAGCACGACGGGCGCTCGCAGCCGATCTCCTGCGAGAGCGACATGCGGATCTTCGGCACCCTGCGCGGTCTGGCCGATGTGGTCGTGGCGGGGGCGGAGACCGTACGGCTGGAGGGCTACCGGCCCGCCAGGGCCCGCGAGGCCTTCGCCGCCCGCCGGGCAGCGGCCGGGCAGGGGCCCGCACCGGCGATCGCCGTGGTGAGCGGCAGCCTGGACCTGGACTTCTCGTTGCCGCTCTTCGTCTCGCCGCTCGTCCCGACTCTCGTGCTGACCGGCAACGGAGCCCCTGCGGACCGGATCGAGGCGGCGCGGAAGGCGGGCGCCGAGGTGGTGATCGCGGGGGAGGGCTCCCGGGTGGATCCCGCCAGGGCCGTACGTGAGCTGGCGGACCGCGGACTCAAGAGGTTGCTGACCGAGGGCGGACCCAGGATGCTGGGCCAGTTCGTGGCGGCCGGGGTGCTGGACGAGCTCTGTCTGACCCTCTCGCCGATGCTGACCGCCGGAGAAGCGCAGCGGATCGCCGGTGGCCCCTCGGTGGCCGTGCCGGAACGATTCGCCCTGACGTCGATGCTGGAAGAGGCCGGGTTCCTCTTCACCCGATACCGTCGAATCTGACAATCGGCGGAATTTGCCGTTCCGGTTAGCTTCCGGTGGGCACAATTACTCGCAGACCCCGTGGGAGAACGGGGAAGGATGGTTTCAGCAGAGACCGGCGACGGTTACTGAAGCAGAAGGGCGCCCGTGGTGTTCACCAGCGTTTTGATGATCGAGAAGCCCCTCACTTCCGAGGACGTCGAGTTCGTCACCACCCTGCACGGGGAGGAGCGGACCTCCTTCGTCGTGCTCATGCAGCCGCGCGGTGACCAGGCCGATGTGCTGTTGCGGGCCATCGACGACCTGGCGATGGGCGAACTGAAGGAAGCCGCCCGGGAGGGGGAGGAGCCGGAGGGCAAGAATGCCAGGCAGTCCGCCGAACTGGCGCTCGAAGTGTCGCTCGAGGCCCTGCGGCAGGCAGGCTCCGAAGCGGTCGGGCAGGTGATCGAGGAGCACCCGCTGGACAAGCTGAAGTCCGTGGTCGACGACGCGGAGGCCGATGAAGTCATCGTGCTGACCGCGCCCCATTACGTGGAAGAGTTCTTCCACCGGGACTGGGCGTCCAGGGCCCGGCACAAGGTCGGCGTACCGGTGCTCAAGCTCTTCGCGCACAGCGAATAGGCTGGGCGGGTACTCGTTTCGACTTCTGGGGAGACACACGCATGGCACCCGGTATTCCTGCCGCCATGGAACGACCGCACTTCATCGGCATCGGCGGCGCCGGAATGTCGGGCATCGCGAAGATCCTCACCCAGCGCGGTGCGAAGGTCGCGGGCAGTGACGCCAAGGAGTCGGGAACGGCCGAGGCGCTGCGGGCACTGGGGGCGACCGTCCACATCGGGCACGCCGCCGGACATCTGGCGGACGACGCCTCGTGCGTGGTCGTCTCCAGCGCCATCCGCGCCGACAACCCGGAGCTGGTGCGCGCCGCCGAGCTGTCGATCCCCGTCGTGCACCGCTCCGACGCGCTGGCCTCCCTGATGGGGGGCCTGCGCGCGATCGCGGTGGCCGGTACGCACGGCAAGACGACCACCACATCGATGCTGGCCGTCGCCCTGTCCGAGCTGAATCTCGACCCCTCGTACGCCATCGGCGGCGACCTCGCGGGCCCCGGCACCAACGCCGCGCACGGCGAGGGCCAGATCTTCGTCGCCGAGGCGGACGAGAGCGACCGCAGCTTCCAGAAGTACGACCCCGAGGTCGCGATCGTCCTCAACGTCGAGCTGGACCACCACGCGAACTACGCCTCGATGGACGAGATCTACGAATCCTTCGAGACGTTCGCAGGCAAGATCGTCCCCGACGGCACCCTGGTGATCGCCGCCGACCAGCCCGGCGCCGTCGAGCTGACCGAACGGGTGCGTGCCCTGTCCTCGGTGAAGGTCGTCACCTACGGCGAGTCCGAGACCGCCGACGTACGCGTCCACAAGGTCACCCCGCGCGGTCTGACCAGCGAGGTCACGGTCATCCTGAACGGGAAGTACCTCACGTTCACGGTCTCCGTGCCCGGCCGCCACTACGCCCACAACGCGGTCGCGGCCCTCGCCGCCGGTGTCGCCCTCGGTATCCCGGCCCACAACCTGGCCTCGGCCCTCGGCAAGTACACCGGGGTCAAGCGCCGCCTCCAGCTCAAGGGCGAGGCCGCGGGCGTGCAGGTCATCGACTCGTACGCACACCACCCCACCGAGATGACCGCGGACCTCGAAGCGATGCGCGGTGCCGCATCCGACGCCCGCCTCCTGGTCGTCTTCCAGCCCCACCTCTTCTCCCGCACCCAGGAGCTGGGCGCAGAGATGGGCCAGGCCCTCGCACTGGCCGACGCCTCCGTGGTCCTGGACATCTATCCGGCCCGCGAGGACCCGATCCCCGGCATCACCAGTGACCTGATCATCGACGCCGCGAGGTCCGCGGGCGCCGATGTCACCGCCGTCCACGACAAGGCGGCGGTCCCCGAGGTCATCGTGGGAATGGCGAAGCCCGGCGACCTCGTTCTCACCATGGGGGCGGGCGACGTCACGGACCTCGGCCCGCAGATCCTGGACCACCTGTCGAGCTGAGGGAGCGACGTGTCGTACGACATCGAGAAGCCGGACGAGCAGTGGCGTGCGGAGCTGACGCCCGCCGAGTACACGGTCCTGCGCCAGGCCGGCACCGAACCCGCCTTCGTCGGCGAGTACACCGACACCAAGACCACGGGCGTCTACTCCTGCCGCGCCTGTGACGCGGAGCTGTTCCGCTCCGACACCAAATTCGAGTCGCACTGCGGCTGGCCGTCCTTCTACGACCCGAAGGAAACGGACGCGGTCGAACTGATCCAGGACCGCAGCCACGGCATGGTCCGCACCGAGGTCCGCTGCGCCCGCTGCGGATCGCACCTCGGCCATGTCTTCGAGGGCGAGGGCTACCCGACCCCGACGGACCAGCGGTACTGCATCAACTCGATCTCGCTGCGGCTGACGCCCGACGAGGGCTGACAGCCACGACCTGAGCGAGGGCTGACGCCGGGCGTCAGCCCTCGTCCTCGCCCTCGGGGTTCTCCGGCCGCAGCAGCGGGTGGGCGACCCCCGGGAAGACCCTGGCCCGCACGACCGGCTCCGCGGACCCGCCCTGGACGACCGTCTCGGCGACACCCCACGGCCGGCCGGGCAGCACGACCGTCAGGATGTACGAGGACGCGCAGCCCGTGCAGTCGTAACGGTCCGCCCAGGTCTCCACGTCCGTGACACTGCCGGGGTAGCGCGCCATATGCCGGTGCAGCGCGTGGCAGCGCTCGCACCGCTCGCCCGGCTCGCACGTACCACCGCAGGGGCACGGCACGTCGAGGGAGTCGGCGGGGCGCCAGCGCTGGGTGAGGACGGCCTCACGCGTGGCGCCCATGTCCTTCATCGCCTTCAGATTGCGGGCGGCGACGTTGTACGACTCGCCGGTCGAGGCCATCCGGTCCCGGATGACGTCCTTGCGTCCGCGGTTCGTCGTCATGGCTTCCTCATCTGTTCCTCCGGCGGTTCACGCAGCCCGTCAGGAGGCCCACGAGATCGTACGGTCTACGGTACCGGTCGCTCCGAGGAAGCCGTGACGTATGTCCGGCCGGGTCCGGAAGCTCAGGACGGGCCGCAACCTCACCGCCATCCTTCAGTGCGCCCGGGTGTGCCTCAGCTCGTGCTGGAATTGCTGGAACGGCACGCTGTCCGGGAAAGCCCATTCATCGCCCTGCCGCGCACGAGCGACTGGAATTCTTTCCGGTCACGCCACTATGAACTGATGCGCCCTCTCGCTACCCTCCGCGCATGATTTCCACGGTTGTCTGGGGTACTGGCAACGTCGGCCGCGCGGCGATCCGTGCCGTCGATGCCCATCCGGCGCTGACGCTCACTGCCGTGCTCGTCCACAACCCCGACAAGGTCGGCCGCGACGCGGGCGACCTCGGAGGGCTCGACCGCGGTCTGGGGGTTGCCGCGACCGACGACATCGACAGTGTGCTGGCCTCCGGTCCCCAGGCGGTGGTGTACGCGGCGTCCGGCGACATCCGCCCCGACGAGGCCCTCACCGACATCATCAGGGCCATCCGGGGCGGAGCCGTAGTCGTCACCCCTGCGGTGTACGCGCTCTACGACCAGCTGGGCGCCCCGCCGGAGTTGCGGGATCCGGTGCTGGCCGCCATCGCCGAGGGCGGCGGCTCGCTGTTCGTCTCCGGTGTCGACCCCGGCTGGGGCAACGACGTGCTGCCGCTGCTGATCAGCGGACTCGGCACCACCGTGGACGTGATCCGCTGTCAGGAGATCTTCGACTACTCCACCTACGACCAGGAGGACTCGGTCCGGTACTTGGTCGGCATGGGACAGCCGATGGACTATGAGCCGCTGATGCTCGCGCCGACGGTCCCCACGATGGTCTGGGGCGGCCAAGTGCGGCTGATGGCCAGGGCCCTCGGTGTCGAACTCGACGACATCCGCGAGACGTTGGACCGGCGCCCTCTTGAGACCGCGGTGAGTACCAGGACGATGGGCGAGTTCGAGGCGGGCACCCAGGGCGCTGTCCGGTTCGAGGTGCAAGGCATCGTCGAGGGCGAACCCCGCATCATCATCGAGCACATCACGCGCATCCATCCGTCCTGCGCACCGGACTGGCCGACGCCGCCCGACGGCGACGGCGCACATCGGGTGGTCATCGAGGGCCGCCCGCGCATCGAGGTCACGGTCGAGGCCACCGACGAGGGCGAGAACCGGTCCGCGGGCGGGAACGCCACCGCAGTCGGCAGGCTCGTGAGCGCCATCGACTGGCTTGTGGGCGCGGAACCCGGACTTTACGACGCGCTCGACGTCCCACTGCGCCCCGCAGTCGGCAGGCTCGGAAGGAGACAACGTTGACTTCCTCCCCCTCGCGAGCGAGGGGGATTCCTACGGCTCGCGCCGTGGGGGTTTCTGCTTCGTCGCCGACTGCCCGCTCGGAGAACTCCGTTGAGGTCTTACACCAGCTCCACAGACTGTCGCCGCCAGCCCGGCGGCCAAAAGGTTCTTCGCTGCGTTCACGTCCCGGTCGTGGGTCGTTCCGCAGTCGCACGTCCAGGTACGGACGTGCAGCGGTATCTTCTCGGCGAGGGTGC